>NZ_JAATTW010000028.1:0-45690 GCF_013414205.1 Pseudoalteromonas sp. MIP2626 | reverse complement strand
ACTTACACGCATAATAATAAGCAGTATCAGATTCTTACATCAATGCTTGATGTAATGCGTTACCCATCAAAAGAAATCGCTGATTTGTACATGCATCGCTGGGAAATAGAAATAGGATATCGAGAAATAAAACAAACGATGCTGCACTCAAGCTATATCCTACGCTCAAAAAGGCCGGGTATGATAAGGCAAGAATTGTGGGGGTTACTAATTGCCTACAATATTATAAGAATAGCCATGCGTGAGGCAGCAGAGTTACTGAAAGTATGGCCAAATCAACTGAGTTTTTCTCATTGTTCAAGACATATCAATGTATTTCTGTTAACTATCCCACTGACAAGTCCGGGAAATTTACCAAAACACTATGAGCATTTATTAGAAACGCTGACGCTATTTCAGTTACCAACAAGGCGTCATGAGCGCAGCTTTCCACGATGTGTGAAAAAGAAACCATCTAAATATCCCTATAAAAAAAGCCAGTCAGTGTTAACTGACTGGCATTAGTACCAGCGGCCGGACTTTAACTTATAACAGCGGCACTCCCGCGTGCCGCTCGAGTCCGGCGGGTTGTGTCCGTTTGCACTTTTCGTAGGCATAAAAAAACCCCGACCAATTTGATCGGGGCTATAAAAAGTGGTACCAGCGGCCGGACTCGAACCGGCACGCCTTTCAGCAGGGGATTTTGAATCCCCCATGTATACCAATTTCATCACGCTGGCATAATTTTTCTTTAACCTTCTAAATACCAGAAGATAAAGAAAAACCACTTTAGAGCTTAGGTTTATAAAACTGCCTTCGTCTCTATGCTAAGCATTATACAATCAATAAAGGTAGCGGCAAGCGTTTTATGACATAAGTACAATCAACCGCTTAACAATTAAGCAACCATTAACATTTAACTCTGCGCAGCGCTTTAATGCCTTACTGAAGAGGTAGTATTTACCAGCCTATTTGCTAAACTAGCGCGCATATTAATAGTGAGAGTATATTTATGTTGAATGAATTTCCACGAGCTGGCTTTTGGCGTCGTTTGGCGTCGTTAATTTATGATGCCTTGGTCGTAATTTCTTTATCTATGCTTACTGCCATACTCTACTTTGCAGTCATTCAGCTACTAACGTCTTTAGATATGATAGTTAAAACTGACGATCCTGCTGCTTTAATACAAGACTCCACGTTACTCTCTGGTATTAGAAGTGCGTTGTTTGTTGGAGTAAACGTATTCTTTTTTACTTATTTTTGGACTAAAAGCGGGCAAACCATTGGCATGCGCGCATGGCGCTTAAAAGTACAAACTCTAGATGGGCAACTTATTAGCTGGCCGCAAGCAATTGTTCGCAGCGTTAGCGCATTACTTGGTTTAGGTAATTTAGTGGTATTGGTTGATTTTAAAAATAAAAAAGCTTTACAAGATTATCTTTCTAAAACTGAGGTTATTGCACTCACCAAAGAAGAAAACAAGCGTATTTACCGTGAGCTTGATTAATTAAAAGTAATATACTGTAATTTATAAGCACAAAAAAGCGTGGCACTTTTATAAAGTAGCCACGCTTTTTTGTTTCAAGGTATCTTGTAACTACCCATTTTATAACTAGTTTTATGCGCGTTTATTCATTAAGTAGGTAGCAAAGCCGGTAAATATAATGCTAGGCACTACAGCACCAATAAACGCAGGTATTTGATACACCATAACCACAGGACCAAATATTTCGTTAGTTAGGTGAAACACTATACCCGTAACTACGCCCATTATTATACGTGCGCCCATAGTGACGGTACGCAGCGGGCCAAATATAAACGACAGTGCAACTAGCAACATTACGGCGATAGATATTGGCTGCATAAGTTTGCGCCAAAGCGCGAGTTCATAGGTGCTGGTATCTTGATCGTTTTGCTCTAAATAGCCTAAGTAAGACCATAACCCAGTAAAC
This sequence comes from Pseudoalteromonas sp. MIP2626, assembly GCF_013414205.1. Classification (NCBI taxonomy): domain Bacteria; kingdom Pseudomonadati; phylum Pseudomonadota; class Gammaproteobacteria; order Alteromonadales; family Pseudoalteromonadaceae; genus Pseudoalteromonas; species Pseudoalteromonas sp. MIP2626. Next base: position 43,759 of record NZ_JAATTW010000028.1, on the reverse strand, counting down.
GACAGCGACTCAGGTTTAACCGACACCACACCCAGCTTTTCAGCAGTAAGTTGTGATGGGTAAAACTCCTCAGGCACTTGCTCTGTAGTAATAAGCTCATCACTTATTTTTACTTTATTGACGCCGCGCAGTAACCAGCCGTTTTCGCGACTTAGCGCATCTTTTGCTTTTGTTATTTGTGTAAGCGATAGCGACTGATCAAAGTGATACATATGCACACCATTTAATTTACCATTTTGATCTACATCTTCTATATTAATAAAATTATTACCGTCTTTTGCCCACACGCCTTTTTGCGCATTAAAAACATCGCCACCATGAATTGCCTGGTTACGCATTTCTTTAGCGTGTAATTGCGCCTCGGGTACTCCCCACTCGCCTAACGCCATCATACATAGCGCCATAAATACGGCGGTTTTCATTACCGAGCTTATAATTTGTAAGCGCGACATACCTGCTGCATGCATTACCACCAGCTCGCTGTTTGAGGCAAGTGCCCCTAAACCAGTTAAGCCACCAATGAGCGCGGCCATCGGAAAAAACACCACCAAATCGCCCGGTATTGTGTAAAGCGTGTAGAGCATCGCGGTCATTAAGTCGTAACTACCACGGCCAACTGACTTTAACTGGTCGATAAATTTAATTAAGGTGCTAATGCCTACCAGTACCAATAATGCAAAGCCGGTGGTTTGTAAAATGCTGCGACCTAAATACCAATCAAGGGTTTTCATCATGCGCCTAACTCCCGCTTAGTAATTATCGCTTTAAGCCAAGCGCCAAGTGGTCGCCCTTTAATTATTAATAGTCCGCCAATAAATAAGGCACTTAAGTGAATCCACCAAAGGCCAATAGAGGGAGGTATTTTGCCATCTTCAACAGCAAATTTAGCAGCGTTTAGTAAAATAAAATAACCTAAGTACAAGCTAATTGCGGGCACTAACTTAGCAAATTTACCTTGGCGTGGGTTAACCACACTTAACGGTACTGCTAATAGTGTCAGCAGAGGAATAGAAAGTGGTATAGCAATACGCCATTGCCACTGCGCGGTAGCCTCTGGAGTATTAAGTGCCAACAATTGATTAGTAGGAATTGCTTCTAATTTACGACGTTGGTGCTCTATTTCTTGCTCACGTATTTGTACACTATAACCGTCAAACTCGGTTAAATTGAGCGCAGGCGTTAAGCCATCAGTTTCATAGCGTTTGCCGTCGCTAAGAACGAGTTGTTGTTCGCCATTTTGCGCTTCAATTACAACTCCTTGCTCTGCATAAACTAGGCGTGCAAGGTTGTCTTTTTCGCTATCGGGGAGTTGCGCTACAAATACTTTATTAAGCTCTTTTCCACCGTTTTCAATGTTATGAATAAACACCACGGCTTTTTCGTTACCGGTTTGCTGAAAGCGACCAGCTCTTAATGCCGACAATCCTGCATCGGCTTTAGCTTGCTCTTTTAATTGGTACTCTTGCTCGCTTGCCCAAGGGGCTACATGCATAGTGAGCGCGGCGGCTAAAATAGCCAACCCCACACTTGATATAAGCGTCACTCTAACCACATACCATTCACTTACACCACAGGCTTTAAGCACGGTCATTTCGCTATCGGCGTAGATACGGCTGTAGGCCAAAATTATGCCTAAAAATATACTCAACGGTAAAATTAACGAGGCTAACTGCGGCAATTTAAGTGCGATCATCGACAGCACTAATTTAGCAGGAATACTGCCCTCAGAGGCATCGCCTAAAATACTAACTAACTTTTGCGACAAAAAAATGGTCATCAAAGTTAAAAATACGGCGACCTGCGATTTTAAAACCTCAGCAGTCAAATAACGAAAAATAAGCAATAGTCGCCCCTGTTAAACATGGTGTGTCACTGCAATAGTGAACGTTTATAGTTAATCATGATTTTACTCAGCCTTGCCGAGCATAGATCTAATATTATAAGCCATGAAAATTAATTATCCTACCTAACAACACGATATAATGTTGCATTAGTGACCCTTAAGCAGATAAAGTTCAATTACACAGTAAGAGTCGGGCAAAATCAGCTAAGATTAGAGCTACACCTAAATAATTTAGGTATATAAAACTAAAAATATTTTTAGTTTCTGCTTGGCTTCTAAAGATGACTCAAAATCAGGAGTGACAATGGAATTTAACGTAAAAAGTGGTAGCCCAGAAAAACAACGTAGCGCATGTATTGTAGTTGGTGTATACGAGCCTCGTCGGTTATCCCCCATTGGTGAACAACTCGATAAAATCAGTGATGGTTATATCTCAAATTTACTTCGCCGAGGTGACCTAGAAGGAAAGCCGGGCCAAGTTTTATTATTGCACCATGTACCTAATATTTTAAGCGAGCGCATATTGCTTGTAGGGTGTGGTAAAGAGCGCGAGCTTGACGATAAGCAATATAAGCAAATTATTTCTAAAACAATAAATACCTTAAACGACACCGGCTCTATGGAAGCGGTATGCTTTTTAACAGAGCAACACGTTAAAGGTCGCGATACCTACTGGAAAGTACGCCAAGCGGTAGAAACCACTCAAGATTGTTTATACACCTTTAATCAACTAAAAAGTAAAACAGTAGACCCACGTCGTCCACTGCGTAAAATGGTGTTTAATGTACCAACGCGTCGCGAGCTAACTATAGGCGAAAGCGCTATTGAGCATGGTTTGGCTATTGCAGCTGGTAGTAAGCTGTGTAAAGACGTAGCAAATATGCCACCTAACATTTGTAACCCTGCGTATTTAGGCGAGCAAGCACAACAACTAGCAACTAATTTTGACAACATTACCGTTGATCTAATCGGCGAAGAGCAAATGGCTGAGCTAGGTATGAACTCTTACTTAGCTGTTGGTCGCGGTAGTGTGAACGAATCGGTTATGTCGGTAATTAACTACAAAGGTGGCGCAGACGATCAAGCTCCTATCGTATTAGTTGGTAAAGGCTTAACCTTCGATTCGGGCGGTATTTCATTAAAACCTGGCGAAGGCATGGACGAAATGAAATACGACATGGGCGGTGCTGCAGGTGTTATTGGTGCAATGCGTGCACTGGCACAAATGCAGTTACCTATTAATGTGATTGGTATTTTAGCCGGCTGCGAAAATATGCCGGGGCCAAATGCATATCGCCCAGGTGACATTTTAACCACTATGTCGGGGCAAACCGTTGAAGTATTAAATACTGATGCCGAAGGCCGCTTAGTATTATGTGATGCACTAACCTATGTAGAGCGTTTTGAGCCAGAAACCGTTATTGATGTAGCCACATTAACAGGTGCTTGTATTGTAGCACTAGGCGCACATGCAACCGGTTTACTCTCTAATCATAACCCACTTGCGCATGAGTTATTAAAAGCATCGGAGCAAAGTGGCGACCGTGCATGGCAACTACCGCTATGGGACGACTATCAAGACCAACTAGAGAGCCCATTTGCCGACTTTACTAACTTAGGGGGCCGTGCAGCTGGTACTATTACCGCAGCGTGTTTTTTATCTAAGTTTACTAAAAAGTACAACTGGGCACATTTAGATATTGCAGGCACAGCATGGCGCAGTGGCGCTAAAAAAGGCGCAACAGGCCGTCCTGTTCCTATGCTTACTCAATATTTATTAAACAGAGCCGGCGTAAGCGAAGCCGCTCAAGATTAAGCATACCGCTTAGCTACTTAATAAGGCGCCGTTTGGCGCCTTATTTATTTGGGTATTAATTGAAGCAAAACCCGTTATATGGCAAAATCAGCCTCTTAATTTATGTGTATTAACTAGCTACACATTCAATGTCATGGGAAACCCCGATACAATGAACATGAACGCCCAATTTTTCGTTCTAAAGCAACAAGGTGAGTCGCTGGCTAAGCCTGATGATCATTTTGCTTTGGCGGCTCAAATTGCCGCTGATCAGTATCGGCTTGGCCAACGTGTATTTATTTGTGTAGATAACGAAAATACCGCCTTTGCCATTGATGAAACACTTTGGGCATTTGATCCCGACAGTTTTGTACCTCACAACCTACAAGGTGAAGGCCCAAAAGGCGGCGCACCGGTAGAAATTGGTACTACGCCCCCTGTTGGCAATCGTAAAGTTTTAATTAACTTGGCTAATAACTTACCGGATTTTATTCGCCGCTTTAACCAAGTTTTTGATTTTGTACCCGTAGAAGCCGTTGCTAAACAAGCAGCTCGCGAGCGTTTTAAAAAGCTACGCCAACTCGGTGCCAACATCACCACGCAAGATATTAATAACTAAAAACACTTTTAGTAAAATAGCTAACCAACTAATTTAAGTACTTATTTAAGGTTCTGTGTAATGGATAAAACCTACAATCCGCAAGATATTGAACAGTCTCTATACCAAGGCTGGGAAGAAAAAGGCTACTTTAAACCATCTGGCCAAGGCGTCCCGTATTCAATTATGATCCCGCCGCCAAATGTCACTGGTAGCTTACACATGGGCCACGCTTTCCAAGACACCATAATGGATACCTTAACGCGCTTTAAACGTATGCAAGGTAACAATACATTATGGCAAGTAGGTACTGACCACGCAGGTATTGCAACGCAAATGTTGGTTGAGCGTAAACTGCATGCTGAGGAAGGCAAAACACGCCACGATTTAGGCCGCGAAGATTTTATTAATAAAATCTGGGAATGGAAAAAAGAATCGGGCGGCACAATCACTAAGCAACTTCGTCGCCTTGGCGCATCGGTTGATTGGGCTCGCGAACGCTTTACCATGGACGATGGCCTGTCTGAAGCCGTTAAAGAAGTGTTTGTACGCCTGCACAAAGAAAACCTAATTTACCGTGGCAAACGCCTAGTAAACTGGGATCCTAAATTACACACTGCTATTTCTGATCTTGAAGTTGAAAATAAAGACAAGCAAGGCCACATGTGGAACTTACGTTACCCACTGGCCGACGGCGTTAAAACACAAGACGGTAAAGACTACATAGTAGTAGCAACAACTCGTCCAGAAACCATGCTGGGCGACTCGGGCGTTGCAGTAAACCCTGATGACGAACGCTACTTAGATTTAATTGGTAAAGAGATTTTATTACCCATTGTTAATCGCCGTATTAAAATTGTAGCCGATGAACATGCCGATAAAGATAAAGGCACGGGTTGTGTAAAAATAACCCCAGCGCACGACTTTAACGATAATGAAGTAGGCAAGCGTCACAAAATGCCGATGATCAACATTTTCGATAAAGACGCCGCTATTCTTACTCAAGGCGAAACTTACAGCTTTGACGGTAAAGAACTTGAGTTTGATGCACCAATTCCTGAGCGCCTACACGGGCTTGACCGTTTTGCTGCGCGTAAAGCGATTATAGCTGAATTTGAAGAACTAGGCTTACTTGAAAAAATTGAAGATCATGGTTTAACCGTTCCTTACGGCGATCGCTCAGGTGTGGTAATTGAGCCACTACTTACCGACCAATGGTATGTACGCGTTGCACCACTTGCAGAACCAGCTAAAGAAGCGGTTAAAAACGGCGACATTCAATTTGTACCTAAGCAATACGAAAACATGTACTTTTCGTGGATGAACGACGTACAAGATTGGTGTATTTCACGCCAGCTTTGGTGGGGCCACCGTATTCCAGCTTGGTACGACAGCGAAGGCAACGTATTTGTTGGTCGCGATGAAGCTGAAGTACGCCGCGAAAATAACATTGCAGATAGCATAACACTTAGCCAAGACGAAGACGTACTAGATACCTGGTTCTCATCAGCGCTTTGGACGTTCTCAACTCAAGGTTGGCCTGCAAACACTGATGATTTAAAAACCTTCCACCCGTCTGACGTGCTGGTAACTGGTTTTGATATTATTTTCTTCTGGGTTGCACGCATGATCATGATGACGCTGCACTTTATAAAAGACGAAAATGGCAAACCACAAGTGCCGTTTAAAACCGTGTATGTAACTGGTTTAATACGTGACGACAACGGCGATAAAATGTCTAAGTCAAAAGGTAACGTACTTGACCCACTGGACATGATTGACGGCATTGAACTTGAAGAATTAGTACAAAAGCGTACTGGTAACATGATGCAGCCAAAATTAGCGGCTAAAATCGAAAAAGATACCCGCAAAGTATTCGCTGGCGGCATTGAAGCACACGGCACCGACGCCCTTCGCTTTACGCTTGCAGCAATGGCCTCTACCGGTCGCGATATTAACTGGGACATGAACCGCCTTGAAGGTTACCGTAACTTCTGTAACAAACTATGGAACGCGAGTCGTTACGTATTAATGAACACAGAAGAGCAAGATTGTGGTTTTGCAACCGATGCACAAAAAGAGTTGTCGTTAGCCGATCGCTGGATTTTAGGTCAATTTGAGTCAACTGTTAAAAGTTATACTGAGCATTTAGATAATTACCGCTTTGACTTAGCTGCTAACACGCTGTACGAGTTTACTTGGCACCAATTTTGCGATTGGTACTTAGAGCTAACTAAGCCGGTATTATTTAAAGGCAGTGAAGAGCAGCAACGTGGTACACGTAATACACTAATTACCATACTTGAAAGCTTGTTGCGTTTAATGCACCCAATGATGCCATACATCACCGAAACTATTTGGCAGCGTGTAGCACCACTTGCAGGCCTTGAAACAGAGAACACCAGTATTATGGTACAAGCATTCCCTGTTTATAATGCAGCTAGCGTTGATGCTAAAGCAATGGACGATTTAGAATGGGTTAAACAATTCATTTTAGCAATTCGTAACATTCGTGGTGAAATGGACATTAGCCCAAGTAAGCCGCTTAGTGTACTACTTGCAAATGCTTCGAGCGACGACGTGCGCCGCATTGAGGAGAACAACTCATTTTTAGCATCACTTGCAAAAATTGAAGAGTTCACCATGCTTGAAAATAAAGATGATGCGCCTGCGTGTGCAGCATCTTATGTTGGTAATCTTGAAATTATGATCCCAATGGCGGGTTTAATTGACGTAGAAGCCGAGCTTTCACGTATTAATAAACAACTCGAAAAAGCCGAAAAAGGCCTAGCACAAGTGCAAAACAAACTCGCTAACGAAAAGTTTGTTAACAACGCACCTGAAGCTGTACTTGCTAAAGAAAATGCCAAACTAGCTGAGTTTAGCGATGCTAAAACCAAGCTACTTGAGCAAAAAGCAAAAATAGAAAGCTTATAATTTAGTTTCCGGGCATTAGCCCGGAACATTTTTATAGGCATTAAAAAGCCGCGCTATGTAATTTCATAGCGCGGCTTTTTTGTGTCTCTAAGCTCTAAGCTCTAAGCTCTAAGCTCTAAGCTCTAAGCAAGTATTAAAACTTATAGTTGTACTGAGCACCAACTAGCAATGCATGACCTTTTGATTCAAACGAAAAGCCATCTTCAGTAAAGTTTTGTGTTTTACCACGTAGTACACTCACACCTAAATCCAAGTCTGAATGTTGATCAATTGCGTAGTTACCACCAAACGAGAACCAAAAGCGGTCTGTATCTGGAATAGAAATCGACATATGGTTTTTATCAGCTGGTGACTCATCAAACGCAACACCGGCACGTAATAATAAGTCTTCGTTTAACTGGTAGTCACCGCCTATTGCATAACGCATTGAGTCTGAGAAGTTCTCTTCTTTAGAAAATGCTGGCGTTGGGGCACCTACATCAGCTTCTAGCTTGTCGAAGCTGCTCCAACCTGTCCACATTACACTGTAGTGTAAGCCCATTTTTTCATCTAACTGATGAGAACCCGAGAATTCAGCAATTGCTGGTAACGTGATTTCAACACTACCAGGTATTGACGCACCATTTGTACCACCAAATACTAACGGTAACTGGCTTGAAAACTCACCCTCAAAGGTAATATCAGTTTCGCTGCGGTAATTAAAACCAAAACGACTGTTTGCATCTAGTTGGTACATAGCACCAATATTCCAGCCAAAACCGTAGTCATCACCTTCTAAATGAACCGCTTGAGTTTCTGCTGGGATAGAATAATCTTGTGGTAAAATGCCCGCTTGAGTAAGCTGATCGATTCCTGCTTGAACATTTGCAGGTGTATGATCACCCCAATTACGAATAATCTTTGCTTCAGCGTAAATAGCGTTTAAACCTAAACCAACACTAAACTGCTCGTTCACTTTGTACGATGCACTGACGTTCATATTAACAGTAACGATTTCAGTTTCGCCCGCTAAACGACCAGCTGCATAATCATCACTAAACTCTGTAGCTAAACCAAAGTTAGAAAACGCACCAAAGCCAACAGACACTTTATCGTTAACTGGCATGGTAAAGTAACCCGCAGGTACAATTGCATTAGGGGCAATGCTGTCATCATTTAATGCTGATGCCGGAACCCCCGCTGGAGCACCCTCGCCTTTTAAGCTTACATCTGGAAGTACAGCAATACCCGCCACTGATATTTGTTTTTCTTTAAATAGTGACATTAATGCTGGGTTACGAGCGACTACAGACGCATCGTCTGCGATTGAAGCTTCACCTGCATAGGCGCGACCGAGTCCTGAGGCATTTTGCTCAGATAACTGAAATGCTGCAGCAAAACTATCTGCTGAAACAAGTACCAGCGACGCGGCGATTAGAGTTTTAGTAAATTTCATTGTTGTTTCCTTAACCAAACTTATTGTTCGGGTAGCTATGTGTGTTGTTATTAGGATTTCAAACCTGATCACACTACATTAATTTTTTATAAAAAACTCTACAAACACGTCAAAAAACAGTAAAAAACACGTTTTTTAACGACCATTTAACAACTTATTAAAACTCATCGGACTAGAAGTGTGCTATTAGAGTACAAGCTCTAATTGTAATTGATTCTCATTTGGATTGACTTGGGATGCGCTGCAATTTACACTCTCTATAAAACTATAATGAGGGAAAACGGTGAGCATTTTACTTATTTTGGCTGGGCTTATTTTTTGTGGCGCAAGTGTATTTTGTTTTTATAAAGCAAACTATTGTGCATGCACGCGTGCTGGGCAGTGTGACAATCCCGTTAATCACTTTTGGTTGGGTGCTATTACTTGTGCATTAATCTCGCTAACATTTTGCTGTTTAGCACTGCATGTAGAGCTTGGTACTTTATTGTGGTTAACATTAATGGCAAGTTGTTTTTTAGGTGCGTTTATTTCGGCTAAACAAAGCCAAAAACGAAAATGTACTAACACTATAAAAGTAAATGCTCTTTTAATAAACGAGATAAGTTAATCTGATAATCAAGGGGTTTAACACTAGCAATAATTTTAAGTTTTTGACTAGCTTCACTCAAATCAATATCTTTTGGCGTAACATGATGGCCATGTTTCGCATTATAAAATAACTTAACCTTAGGTTTAATTGGGTTAAGGTTATTTCCTTCAAGTACTAGTGCTAAGCGTTCATTGGTCAGCTTTACAATAGTGCCTACCGGGTGTACTCCCAAGCACTTAATAAATAGCTGCACTAATTCAGCATCAAACAGCTGCTTATTGGCAAGTAAATAACGCAGTGCATTAATTGGCTCGTCACCATCTTGATGAGGCCTATCAGCTGTTATCGCGTCGTATACATCTACAATTGCCATTATACGAGCAGGACGACTTAGCTTATCAGCACTTATACCACGTGGGTAGCCAGAACCATCTAACCGTTCGTGATGGTTTACTATCATGTCCATCATTAATGACGTTATTCCTTTTTCTCCTTTAATTAGGCCTAAACTTTGTGCAACATGCTTTTTAATTACAATGGCTTCACTTCCAGACACAGTGGTATTTTTTGAAAAAATCCCTTGTGGTAACTTTGCTTGGCCTAAATCATGTAGTAAAGCTCCCATAGCGAACTCTTGTACTATCGATTTTTTATACCCTAAATATTTAGCGAAAACGGCAGAAAAAATAGCACAGTTAATCATATGTCGCCAATTGTAACTGTGCTTATCTTGAATGCGAGTAAGAATGGTCAATGCATGCTGATTACGAAATACTGAACTAACTATATCGTCAACTATTTCCTTTAGTGTGTTTATATTTAGTGTTAAACCCGATGTTAAATCACTATATATAGCTTGCAGCTTACGGTTATGTTGATCATAAACTACATTTACTTTAATAAACTCCTGCTGAACGGTTATCGTTAACTTATCTTTTTCTGGCTTTACCTCATTAGCTACTTCTGATTTACCTTGTGACTTTTCTTTATTCCTGTATTTACTAGGTACACTCACATCACTTTTTTCAAAATCAATTAAAAGTTCAAGCACTCCTTCTACAATTAGGCGTTTAACAATAGAAGGGTTTTTCACCAAGCCACTGGTTTTAATTTTTATGCTGTCGATACTCTCATGTTGCTTAACAACACTATCAACATACATACCGGGGATAAGCTCTGATATAGGCAAGGTAACTAGCATAAAAATGTGATTTTTCTAAAATTAAGGGATATATACCCTAAATAGCACTTTTCAACCTTAAATGTCTACTTTTAAAGTTTTTACTAGTGATAAATAGCTATAAAACTATGCAAGTGAAATCGTTTTAATTTTATCTAGCCGTATTTTTATTATTTCATTTGTTGGCTCTTGCAGTGATAAAAACTCGCCTTCGTCTTTAATGCTCTCTAAGGCTTTAGCAACCCCCACTAAAATTTGGGTATCTAATGTAATAGCTACTTTATTTGCACGCATACAATAAAGCTCAAGCTGATCGTAATCGCCACATTTAATTGGTAGGTAAGTCATAATGAATATTTTTAAAGGATAATACTAAAAGTTAGCAAGTGTATTAGAGGAATGCAAATGGCGCTCTCGGTAGGGATCGAACCTACAACTCAGCCTCCGGAGGGCCACGTGATATCCATTTCACCACGAGAGCACATTTGTTGCCGCCACATCAACTCGCGATATCAATGCTTTGGCATGCGTAATGATAAAGACATCTACGGGTAATTGCTAGCGTCATTCGTTTACATGGCCATTATTTAAACACTTTTAAATAAAAGATTTCGCGCCATACTTAAAAGTCATTATTTATTGATATTAAAAAAATAACAGTAACGTTTCAGTTACATTTAAATTAGTATTATAGCTATACACTTTAATTTTATTTAGGAAGTAACTATGAATTTAATGTCTACTGAGCAAGTTGCTGAGTTTTTAGGGGTAAAAACAGAGCGTGTTAAACGCCTTGCCCGCGAAAGCTTATTAATGAGTAAATCTGAAGACACTAACGGTGATCCACAGTTTGATACTGATGAGGTTACTAAATATAAACTACTAGCAGAGCGCTTTGGCGGACTTTAATAGTCAGTCACAATTAACTCGTTAAGCTGCGCGCGTAATTCAGCTTCTTTACTGTTTATAGCGCGTTGCTCATACCAGCCTAAACTTAATACTAAAAAAAATAATTTATAACAATTGAGCTTACTTATCGAAAAGTAAAACTGTTCACCTTCTTGTTTGTGCTCTTTATCGTACTGTTTTTTATAGTTATATAGTAGCTCAGTTTGCTGCTTTTCATTCAGTTTAAAGCTAACAGCCAACGCCGCTAAGTCAAAATATACATCGTTAGTTTTAGCGTATTCAAAATCAATTAAATACATATCAGCAGTATTTACTATTATATTTTCTTTAACTAAATCATTATGACAAAAGCCGGTATTTAGTGGCATGTTTGCAACTGTATTTAATGCTATTTTAATGTGCGGTTGATATTGTTTATAAATTTCAGATTGCTGATAAAACAATAGCTCTTGTGCGATATTCATAGCATCTATTGTCGCACTGTAGTTGTGCACTACTGCAAGCTTATTCACTAAAGAAGAAGAAATAAAACTGGCAGTTTCACCCTCAATATAGTCAAAAGCAGCATACTTATTTGCCTCATCAAGCCAGATAGGCGCTGGGCACACGTTGTAATTACTAAAAACATGCTGTGCTACCAAAGCATTACTTGGCCAATGATCTTTATAACGCTTTAATAAATAAGCTTGCTGCTGTGTACGTATTAAAAAATTGTCGTTGCTTAAACCATTTAACAGTCGCTCACATGTAACAATGCTTTGGGGCTCTATAAACGCACTGCATATTTTAACTAACTGACTTTTATTAAGATGATTATTAACTGTCATATACTAGAGTTGCGCTATAGGTTTAGCTTGTTTTTGCTCGTACTCTTCGTACCAGGTTTTAAAACCCCACGCAGCCACTATGGTGTAAAAAATAAAGAGCGCGAGCGTTGGGTAGTAGCCTTTTTCGTAATATAAATACATAGACGCGGCGTCTATTACAATCCAATACAGCCAATTTTCGAGTACTTTTTTTGCCACTAAGTAAGTGGTAACTACTGCAAAACAGGTTGTAAAGCTATCAAGGTAAGCAAAGTCTGCATGGGTGTAATTTGTCATAAAGTGACCAATAGCAAGAGCAACTATGCTGGTCACTATAATCAATGTTACATGACGATTCATTGACCATGAGGTAATGCTTAAACTATCGTTGTTAGCTTTGCCTTTACGCCATACTAGCCAGCCAAACACCGCCATGTACATATAATAAAAGTGCAGTAACGACTCCATTAACAATGCACCATTCCAATACATAATAGTATAAATAAGGGTGCTAAAAAAAGCGGCTGGCCAACACCATAAGCTCTCTTTTATTGCTAATAATAAATAAGCCATAGACAGCCCCACTGCAATATATTCCCAATGCGACATTGCTGTAAAACCGCTTAAGGTTTGTGTTAAAAAGTCCATATTGTGTGGTTCCGTGTTACTAATATATATTAGCCGTTATTGTGGAGACAAATCGCCAGATAGAAATTTACATACAAAAATAGCTTTACCAAACTCTTCATACGAGCGTTTAATTTCGGTACTTAACACTTGCATTACTAAATCGTAATCACCAAATATTTGCGTTGATAAGGTATTAGTAATTACTTTTAAATTATCGTACTCGTTTAAGCGATCTATAAAGCCTTTTATAAACGGGATATAGTCTTGATGAAGTGGGTACTTGCTGATCTCTACTGTTAATTTCATTTTTTATCTCTTTATTATTTCATTTAAAAAAATCATTCAATGGTGATTCAATACAGTGTAAAATCACCCTAATTCGCAATCGAAATGAGCTTAATATGGCACGCAGAATAACCTATACATTTAAAAACCAACCGCGCGAAATTAATTTCGCTAAAGATAAATACCACGACATGTATCAGGCAATTGCCGCCGCTGAAGGTATCGATCTTACTAATTACTTATCTATGGTACAGCAAATCGAAATGACTTCGAAAGGCTCAGCGTCGGTGCGTAACTTTCGCGATCAAGAGTTTGCCCGCATGGGCTTTAGCGATATTTACTTTATAAAAGAGTAATAGTACCAGCAGTTTAACGCTGATACTGATAGCTTACCCTTGGTGTAATATTACACAATAACTCGTAAGGTATAGTATCGGCGCACTGGGCTATTTCTTCTACTGGTAGTTCAGGTCCCCACATAGTTACCTCGTCACCTACTTTAATATTATGCGTATTATTGCCTATATCTAAGGTGATCATATCCATAGCTACGCTACCTACAATACCATAACGCTGCTTATTTATTATTACCGGAGTGCCCGCTCTCGCATGGCGCGGATAACCATCACCATAGCCCATAGCAACAACCGCTAATTGGGTTGGCTTATCACTTTGCCAACGCCCGCTGTAACCCACCGCTTCATGGGCAGCTACATTACGCACTGCAATTACTTTTGTGGTTAAGCGCATAACCGGTTCTAATTGGTACGTTTTACCTGTGGTATTTGCCATAGGCGATACACCATAAAGCATTAATCCTGGGCGCACCCAATCACCGTGGCCACTTGGCCAAGCTAAAATACCGGCAGAGTTTGATAAACAATGTGCCTGTTCAACGTTTTCTGCCAGGCGATTAAACAAGGCTATTTGTTGCATTGTTTTGCTGCTATCAACATCATCCGCGCACGAAAAGTGAGTCATTAAATTAACCGTATTATTCGCATTAGCTGTTTTTTGTAAGCGATTATAAAACTCATCAAATTGCTCTGGTGCAATGCCTAATCTGTGCATGCCGGTATTTATTTTTAACCAGCAGTTTATAGGGGCCTCAAGCTGCGCATTTTCCAGTGCCGCTAATTGGTTTTCGTCATGAATAATGGTTTGAAAATTATTAGCTAATAAAATGGGTAAATCGGCTTCATCAAAAAAGCCTTCTAACAATACAATTGGTTTAGTTAAACCGCCAGCACGCAATGCCAGCGCTTCATCTATACGTGCCACAGCAAATGCATCGGCATCGTTTAAGTGCTGCGCTATGGTTACTAAGCCATGCCCGTAGGCGTTGGCTTTTAGCACGGCCATTACTTTGCTATTAGGCGCAAAGCTCTTAACTTGCGCAAGATTGTGCGCAAGTGCTGTTAAGTTAATTTCGGCTATAGCTAGGCGCATTAATAATCGTCATCTACTGCTGGCCCCGCATAATTATCAAAGCGAGAAAATTGACCTTGGAAAGTTAAACGTACTTTACCAATAGGGCCGTTACGTTGCTTACCTATAATTATTTCGGCAATACCTTTATCGGTACTGTCTTCGTTGTACACTTCATCACGGTAAATAAACATGATTAAATCGGCATCTTGCTCAATAGAGCCCGACTCACGTAAATCTGAGTTAATTGGGCGTTTATCGGCACGTTGCTCAAGCGTACGGTTTAGCTGCGAAAGTGCAACAACCGGACATTTTAGCTCTTTTGCCAATGCTTTAAGTGAACGTGATATTTCGGCAATTTCAAGCGTTCGGTTATCAGCAAGGCTAGGTACACGCATTAATTGCAAGTAATCGACCATGATCATGCTAATCCCGCCATGATCGCGGGCAATACGTCGTGCACGAGAGCGTACATCGGTAGGTGTTAAGCCAGAGGCATCATCAACGTACATTTTACCTTTTTCCATCAACAAGCCCATGGTTGATGAAAGTCGTGCCCAATCGTCATCATCTAACTGACCAGTACGTACCTTAGTTTGGTTAATACGCCCAAGAGACGCTAACATCCTCATCATAATTTGTTCAGAAGGCATCTCTAGTGAGTAAATTAGCACAGGCTTGTCTTGGGTCATTGCAGCGTGTTCTGCAAGGTTCATCGCAAAAGTGGTTTTACCCATTGAAGGACGCGCTGCAACAATAATTAAGTCAGATGGCTGTAAGCCTGTGGTCATTTTATCAAGGTCGGCATAGCCGGTACTTACACCCGTAACACCATCTTGTGGTGATTGATAAAGCTCTTCTATTTTATCAACGGTTTTTTCGAGGATACTATGAATGCTTTGCGGGCCTTCATTGTTTTTTGTGCGTTGCTCAGCAATTTTAAATACTTTGCTCTCGGCAAAATCGAGTAGGTCGTGGCTGGTGCGCCCTTCGGTATTAAAACCGGCTTCGGCAATTTCATTTGCTACACCAATCATTTCACGTACCACAGCACGTTCGCGCACAATACTTGCGTAAGCATCAATATTAGCGGCACTTGGGGTGTTTTTAGCAATTTCGGCTAAATAAGCAAAACCACCAATTCCTGCTAATTTATTATTTTTTTCTAGGCTCTCTGAAATAGTAATTAAATCGATCGGATCGCCAATTTCAGCAAGCGTTGTCATCGCTTCAAAAATAAGCTTATGCGTGCGGGTATAAAAATCCTGTGATACAACAAGCTCTGCTACGCGGTCAAATGCTTGGTTATCAAGCATTAAGCCACCTAAAACAGATTGTTCTGCTTCTATTGAATGGGGAGGAACTTTAAGGGTATCGACTTGCTTATCTCGTTTGGCCATGACTTCACAGTACTAAAATACAATGGTGCCTATTCTATCTACTTGCAGGGGCTGTGCAAATAGAAAAGCAGGAAATCTTTTCCTGCTTTTTGTAATCATGGACTGTAGCGAATGTTATTTAGTGTGAAGTTCGAGTCGCCCGCTAATTGTATTCATTTCAACGTTAGCATTACCGCCATTAATACTAAATTTTAAACTACTGGAAGGGCCATATTTAGCTTTACTGACTTTATCACTAGTCACTTTATTAATTATTTTGCCATTCGCATGCGCTTCAATTTCAAACTTAGCCGATACATCTGCCGCAAAGTAAAACTCGCCATCGCCACTTACCGACTCAAAACGAACATCTGCGCCCTTTAATAGCTCTTTAATATGTACTTCGGCCTCACCATTAACGGTATTAATTCGTAAGTTTTTAATGCTCGATAAAGTAAAGTCTATATCGCCATTTACGTTTTCCAGGCGTACATCGCTTGCTGTTGAGTTTGATTTAATATCGCCATTTACGGCGCTAAAACGTAACTTCCCGCTTGAATTTTTATCGTTAATTTCGCCATTTACGGTTTCAAATGCAATATTACCACTTAGGTTCTGTGCCTTTACATCGCCATTAACACTGGTAAGTTTAATATTGCCCGCTAAATTACTTGCGCTTATTTCACCATTAACCACATCTATTTCTGCACTGTTTTGTAGCTCTTTTGCTGTTACCGACACGTTTACACCAGCAAACTCAAGCGTGCTACTTTTGGGCATAAATATAGTTAACTTTGAACCATCACCACTGTTACCCCAATCCGTATTACGTGGCATGTTTACAATAAACTGGGTTTTATCACCACTGGTTTTAAGCTCATAGCCATCTGCTTTGTCGTCAAGTTCGCCCGATACTTTAAATTCGCTTTTATCCCAGCCCCTTATGTTTATATCGCCGCGTTGGTTTTCAATATAAATAGTGCCACCATTAGCTACTTCTATTTGCTTATCTATTTTTTCACCCGCTAATACCGCTAGTGGAAATAAGCTCAACCCTAGTAAAATCGCTTTCATGTTATGCTCCTAAATATGCTGCCAACGAGGTGCGTGCACCTTATTAATCAAATCAAGTTGTTGTTGATATATTTGCGCTAACATAGTTAATAGCGCTTGGTTTTGTGGTTCGTTTTCAAGAACCTGCTTTATAGCTAACTCAGCTTCTTCGAGCTCTTGCAATTGCACTTGCCAATTACTGGTAAGTGCGTCTTGATTTTTATACGCAACTAACAAACTATTTTTTTGCGCCAAAAAGTAATCACTTATTGCCACTACAGGCTTTGGTTCAGGCGTTATAAAAATAATGTTTACTGCAATTAAAGCCGCAACACTGCATGCGGCTACTGCCGTTAACTTTGGCCAAATAGTCGTGTGTTTTTGTGTAGCTCGCTCAGCATTAATAATCGCTCGCTCAACCCCTGGCCATAAATTTTTGCGTGGCGTTATGTCTTTATCAAGTGTGTTGAGTGACTCGTTTAAGTAGTCGTCAAAATTTACTTTACTCATTTTCATACCACTCTTGTAATAACTGCCTAGCACGATGATATTGCGACTTACTTGAGCCAACAGCCATACCTAATTGCTCAGCTATTTCCTCGTGCCTGTAACCTTCAATGGCAAACAGCACAAATACCATACGTGCTCGCTCAGGAAGCCTTACTATTAATTTATCTAAGCCATTTAATCCTTTACAGTCGTTAGCTGATTGCTCATCCATCCCGCTGTGCTCAATACTTACCACTTTTTGCAGCCAATTTTTTTGTTTGCGTAAGTAATTAATAGCAACATTACTCGCTACGCTGTAAAGCCAAGTAGAAAACTGCGATCGCCCATCAAACTGCGCTATTTTTTGCCACACCTGTACAAACACTTCTTGGGCTGCATCCTCTGCATGCGACTGATCAGCTAATAAACGTAAACATAGCCCGTATACCCGCTTTATGTGTAGCTCATAAAGTAGTGTGTATGCAGCTTGATCCCCCGACTTAACACGCTTAATGAGTGCTGCTTCGCACAATTGCGACTGTTCGGGTTTAACGTGTAACATCCGTAATGTCGCCTTTAAATTATAATTATTGGGTTAGCGTTTAAGTGTATTGATAAGTTAGACGTAATAACAGTTTGAAAAGGTTTAAATGAAATGAAAAAATAATTACAAAAAGGAAAAAAGATTTAGAGCTGGTTTATAAACCGTGGTGTTAGTTCTACCGTTTGCTAAATTTTAGGCACAAAAAAGCCGCGCTAAATAGCACGGCTTTTTTTTGCTTAATTAAAAATTAAGCTTCAGCAATAACGATTACTTTAATAGTAGCCGTTACTTCTGAATGTACTGCGATTGATACGTCAAATTCGCCAGTCTCACGGATAGTACCTAGAGGTAGACGAACTTCAGACTTAGCAACTTCAACACCAACAGCTGAGATAGCGTCAGCGATGTCACGAGTACCGATTGAACCAAATAATTTACCTTCGTCACCAGCTTTAGATACTAATGTAACTTCTGCTAATGCTTCAAGTTTGTCAGCGCGTGCTTGTGCAGCAACTAACTGATCAGCGATTTTCGCTTCAAGTTCTGCGCGACGAGCATCAAATGTTTCAATGTTTGCTTTAGTTGCAGGAACTGCCTTACCTTGCGGGAAAAGGAAGTTACGTGCGAAGCCAGATTTAACAACAACCTGGTCACCTAGGCCACCTAGGTTAGCGATCTTATCTAGTAGAATAACTTGCATGTTTCTACACCTTTTAAAAACGTGTTAATCCGCTGCTTACTTATGTAAGTCAGTGTATGGAAGAAGGGCTAAGTAGCGAGCACGCTTAATAGCAGTTGCTAGCTGGCGCTGATATTTAGCGCTAGTACCTGTGATACGGCTAGGTACGATTTTGCCACTTTCTGTAACATAGTTTCTAAGAGTAGCTAGATCTTTGTAATCGATTTGTTGTACGCCTTCCGCTTTAAAGCGGCAAAACTTACGACGTCTGAAATAACGTGCCATGAGATTAATTCCTCAAATAATTCTTTCGATATGCTGAGCATGCAAAACCAATTGGCTAAGGCCGTTACGACCTTCGTGGCGATTTAAAAAACCACTCACTTGCAATGCCTGCCCAACGTGCAAATGTTGAGTCTGTTGTTGCATTTGTTTTCCACTGGCAACCACTTGAAGCCGAACGTAACTATTACGGTTAAGATCTGCTTCTGTTTGCATTGATTTATGTTCAATAACAAAAATACAATGCGGTATACCAGCAGGACTTTGGCTTAACTTGGGAGTTTTACAAACTACCCCAGATAAAACCAGTTGATTCATAAAAGGGCTAACCATTTATATTCATCACCAGTTAAACGCCATGCTAGGACTCAAAACAATTAAGCAGCTGGTGCTTCTTTCTTCTCTTCTCTTACAAGAGGAGACGCTTCAGTTACCGCGTTTTTAGTACGCATAACTAAGTTACGAAGCACTGCATCGTTGTAGCGGAAAGTAGTTTCTAGCTCGCTGATTACTTCAGTTGGTGCTTCAACGTTCATAAGAACATAATGAGCTTTATGAAGCTTGTTGATTGGGTAAGCCAGTTGACGACGGCCCCAGTCTTCAAGACGGTGGATAACACCACCAGCTTCAGTGATAGAACCAGTATAGCGTTCGATCATACCAGTTACTTGCTCACTCTGATCAGGGTGAACCATGAATACGATTTCGTAATGACGCATGGATATTCCTTACGGTTAATAGAGCCTTCTACCGTTTCGGCCGGTCGGTTTAAGGCAAGGAATTAATAGTTTAAAAGCCGAAATGAGCGCGCATTTTACGCTTAGTTTGATAATTAAGCAAGCCAGTTTTCTATCGAAAATAAAGAAAAAGCCGTACAAATAGAGTTTAATTGACGTTTTTTATAAAAACATAACAATTTCAATTAGCTTGCTATGTATTAAGTCGTAATTAGGCCCTGCAAAACAAACTAAAAAACAACCACCTTGCTCAGCTTTTAGCCGACCAAGGTCTAATATAATAATTAAGCAAAAACGCTTAGTTTTTAATATCTCTCACACTCTTTTTTAGTTTTAGGATCATTTATGTCAGGTCAATATAAACAGCATTATAACGCCTTCAAACAAAACCCAGCTGAATTTTGGTTAGCACAAAGTAAGTGTATTCCTTGGTATAAAACACCCCAAAATGCCTATACACAAGACAGCGATGACTTATACCATTGGTTTGATGATGGCCAGCTTAATACTAGCTACTTAGCACTTGACCAACATGTTGAAGCCGGCTTTGGCGAGCAAACTGCGCTTATTTACGACTCTCCTGTTACCAATACTAAACAAACTTATAATTATTCACAGCTACAACAAGAAGTGGCTAAGTTTGCCGGTGTAATGCAATCGCTAGGTGTGCAAAAAGGCGACCGTGTGGTTATTTACATGCCCATGATCCCACAAGCAGTGATTGGCATGCTAGCTTGTGCTCGTTTAGGTGCAGTGCACTCTGTGGTTTTTGGTGGCTTTGCAGCTCATGAATTAGCGGTGCGTATTGATGATGCTAAACCTAAATTAGTATTAAGTGCTTCTTGTGGTGTAGAAGTAAGTAATATTATTGAATACAAACCCTTATTAGATGACGCCATTAAGCGCGCCACGCATAAAGTTGATCACTGCGTAATTTATCAACGCGAACAAGCAACCGCAACACTCAATAGCGGCCAAGATATTGATTGGGCAAAGGCTATGCAAACAGCACAAGCTGTTGACCCTGTACCTGTAAGTGGTAGTGATCCGCTATATATTTTATATACCTCAGGCACCACAGGATTACCTAAAGGTGTAGTACGTGAAAATGGCGGCCATGCTGTTGCCCTTAATTACAGCATGAAAAACGTATATGGTATGGAGCCTGGCGAAGTTTTTTGGGCTGCGTCTGATATTGGCTGGGTGGTGGGTCACTCATACATAGTATATGCGCCGTTAATGTATCGTTGTGCAACTGTACTTTACGAAGGCAAACCAGTGCGCACCCCAGATGCCAGTGCATTTTGGCGAGTAGTAGAGGAGCATAAAGTAACAGCCTTATTTAGCGCGCCTACTGCATTTAGAGCAATTAAAAAAGAAGACCCTGAAGCTGAGGGTTTTAAAAAATATGATACATCTAGCTTAAAACGGTTATTTTTAGCCGGTGAGCGCCTTGATGCCGCTACTTACGGTTGGTTAAAAGAAAAAACCGGCCTACCTGTGCTCGATCATTGGTGGCAAACAGAAACCGGCTGGGCTATTGCTTGTAACCCTATTGGCATTGAACACTTAGAAACCAAAGCAGGTAGTTCAACCGTTCCTACACCGGGCTTTGACGTACGTATTTTAAATATGGAAGGCGAAGAATGTGCCCCTAACGAAAGTGGCGCAGTAGTAATAAAACTGCCCTTACCGCCGGGTTGCTTGTCAACAATTTGGCAAAATACCGAGCGCTATAAACAAGGTTACCTGAGCGAATATGAAGGCTATTACCTGTCGGGAGACGGTGGCTACATAGACGAAGACGGCTACTTATTTATTATGGGTCGTACCGATGATGTAATTAACGTTGCTGGCCACAGGCTATCTACCGGCGAAATGGAAGAAATTGTTGCCGCCCACCCTGCGGTTGCAGAATGTGCTGTATTTGGTGTAAACGATGCGCTTAAAGGGCAAAACCCAATGGCGATGATAGTACTGAAAGACGGTTTTACCGGCTCTCACCAAGAAGTACAACAACAGCTTGTGCAATCTGTACGTAACCAAATTGGTGCTATCGCGTGTTTAAAAAATATTATGTGTGTTGAGCGCTTACCTAAAACACGCTCAGGGAAAATTTTACGCAAAAACTTACGCCAGCTTATTGATGGCGAAGAACTGCAAATTCCATCGACTATTGACGACCCCAGTATTTTTGCCGAGTTAAGTGAACAACTTGCTGAAAAATAAAACGAACTGTTTATAGTTAAAGTCTATCGGCACCGAGTGAAGATAGACTTTAACTACGCCTTCTGCTTAAATAACCTTGGAATAAATAAATAACTTTATGATGTAAACGGAGATTAAATGACAGATATAAGAGCTGAACTACGTGAGTATTTACTGGGGTGGTTTGGCCAATATTTACCCGCTAACCCTCTTTTATGGTACGACATTTTAGTACTTTGCTGGCTCGCCATTTTTGCCATAATTTTACATTTAATTATCAGAAACTCAGCTAAGCACTTTCTTAAAGGTCGCTTTAGCGAAAGAATTGTTCAGCCTGATGCAAAAACTCCCGCCGAGTTAGCATTTAAACTTGCAAAACATATCTCTTTTGTAATTCAAGGTGCGGTTGTCGTTATTCAAGCTAGGCTTTGGATCCCCGAAGGGAGTAGCTTTTTACATATTATTGAAATGGTTACCGACCAATGGATCATTCTCTTCTCTTTACTATCACTGTTTTCGTTGCTCGATATTTTTCAGGTTATTTCTGATAGGCGCGCAGTCAGAGCCCACTTCCCGATACGAGGGTTATTACAAACCATTAAGTTAATTGCCAGTGTATTAACCGGTATTTTAGCTGTGTCGTTATTAATGAATAAATCACCATTAATTTTATTAAGTGGTTTAGGTGCGTTATCAGCCGTTATGCTGTTGGTGTTTAAGGATGCTATTTTAGGTTTAGTGGCAGGTATTCAGCTCTCTGCTAATAATATGTTAGCGGTAGGTGATTGGCTAGAAATGCCCAAGTATGGCGCTGATGGCGATGTAATTGACATTGCACTTACCACGGTAAAGGTAAGAAACTGGGATAAAACCATCACTACAATACCTACGTATGCGCTTATTTCTGATTCATTCAAAAACTGGCGCGGCATGTCGGAATCGGGCGGTCGTAGAATAAAACGTAGTATTCATTTAGAAATGAACAGTGTGCGCTTTTTAAATGAACAAGAGCTCACTGAGCTTAGAAAAGCAAATTTACTAACCAAATATATAGATACCACAATATCATCTATTAGCGCCGAAAACGCTAGCAAAGATATGAGTTGCCTACTTAATGGCCGCCGCTTAACTAACGTCGGTACCTTTAGGCATTATTTAATAGAACTGTTAAAACAACACCCTAAAATCCATCAAAATATGACCCTAATGGTAAGGCAATTAGAGCCAACTAATAAAGGCTTACCTATCGAGATTTACACCTTTACCAACACCACAGTGTGGGCAGAGTACGAAGGTATTCAAGCTGATATTTTTGACCATATACTGGCTATTTTACCGGTGTTTTACCTTAAAGCACATGAGTCGCCAACAGGTAACGATGTGCGATCTTTGTCGATAGGTAAGCTCTAAAATTACGGCTTACTTTATCGTTAGCTCCTATATTAGCGAGTAACACTATAAAACGAGTGTTGCTCGCTAAAATTTATTCACACTTCAAATTACTTTTAATTGCTCCAGTATCCAGCGATGAATTGGGCTTTCACTGGTACGTGGATGCCATGCAGCTATTACTTTAAAAGGCGGCGGCAATGCTTCCACGGTTAGCTCTTGTACTTTATTGTTTGGTAGTAATCGCGCTGGGTAAAACGCGATCATATCGGTTGTATGAAGAATGTTTGGTACTGCCGAAAAGCTAGGTACCGACATAACAATATTGCGTTTAAGGCCCTTTGCTGCAAACCACTGATCGTGAGAACCACGTAAATTGGCACGCGAAGGTGATACCACTAGCTGCGGATAAGCTGCAATTTGTGCCAGTGTTAACGGCTCATTTGTTAGCTTGTTGCCACAACCTGTAACGCATAAATGCTGCTCTTCAAGCAAAGTAACATAAGCTAAGTTATCTGGAATAAATTCAGGAAAACTAATCAGTAAATCAAGCTCGCCCGCCGTAATTAGCTGGTTAACATTATCTGAGGCAAAGTCGCGCACTATTAGTTTTAATCCGGGGGCTTCTCGCCTAGTTATATTAAAAAGCTGCGGTAACAAGGCTTGAGTTGCGTAGTCTGTCGCGCTAATAGTAAATACACCTTTGTATGTTTGCGGTGTAAATACATCGGGCTCTAACAGCATTTCAAGTTGCTTTAAAATATGGCTAATAGGTTGCTGCATAGATAACGCTTTAGGCGTTGGCACCATGCTATTTCCTTGGCGAATAAACAAACGATCGTCAAATAAGTCACGTAGTTTACGCAGTTGCTCGCTAATTGCTTGCTGGGTTAAGCCCATTTTACGTGCAACCTGCGACAAGCTTTTTAAATCAAGCAAGGCATTTAGTACCCTGAGCTGTTTAATATCGAGCCGGTTAATACCATTCATAATTGTATCTAAAACAATAAAGTGTTGTTTCAAATTGTACCCTTAAAGCTCTACGCTTACCAACATTGCTTAAACAGCTAAGCATCAACATACTTTACCTTGTTAATTACGAGGTAATAAGCCACTAAGTTTGCTTTAAGAGAGAGTTTTAATGAATCAATCTATTTCTGATACCAGCTCGTTATTTTCATCTGTAGAACTTGGCCCTTATACACTTAAAAACCGTATAGTAATGCCACCACTTACACGTTCTCGTAGCACCCAACCAGGTAATATTCCTAACGACTTAATGGCAACCTATTATGCGCAGCGTGCCAGCGCTGGTTTTATGGTTACCGAAGGCACGCAAATAGAGCCAAGAGGTCAAGGCTATGCATGGACTCCTGGTATACATTCTGCGGCGCAAATTGAAGGTTGGAAAAAAGTAACTCAAGCTGTGCATGCTAAAGGGGGCATTATATTTGCTCAACTGTGGCATGTTGGCCGTGTATCGCACACCAGTTTGCAACCTAATGAAGCCAAGCCAATAGCTCCTTCAGCAATTACAGCTGACAACGTTAAGGTGTTTATTGAAACCGGCCCAGGCCAAGGTGCTTTAAGTGAACCAAGTACACCGCGCGCTTTAAGTACTGATGAAGTGAGCGAGTTAGTTAATATGTATGCGCAAGCAGCAAAAAATGCATTAGAAGCCGGCTTTGACGGCGTTGAACTACATTGTGCTAACGGTTATTTAGTTAATCAATTTATTTCAGAGCACACTAATGTGCGTGACGATCAATACGGCGGATCACTTACTAATCGTCTGCGTTTTTTAAAAGAAATTGTTGCTGCTGTGAGCGCGGTTGTAGGCGCTGATCGCTTAGGCGTTCGCTTTGCACCACTTTTTAGCAGCACAGATGAAACCCGCGTTTATTTGGGTTTGGTCGAGTCTGATCCACAAAATACCTACATAGAAGCGATTAAGGTACTTGAACAAGCAGGTATTGCTTACTTATCGATTGCTGAAGCCGATTGGGATAACGCACCCGATTTACCAGAGCAGTTTTATAAAGCAGCTAGGGCGCAGTTCTCTGGTCGAATTATATATGCGGGAAAATACACGGTAGATAAAGCACTGCGTATTTTAAATAACGGCTACGGTGACTTGTTTGCTTTTGGCCGCCCTTTTATTGCGAACCCCGATTTACCTGAGCGTATTAAACAACAATGGCCTTTAAATGAAGCTGATGCAGCCACTATGTATGGCGGCACAGAGATTGGTTATAGTGATTATCCATACTATAAAAACATTTAATTTAAGCAGGCCACGGAAGGCCTAATATTAAAATTGAACTTGTTAAGTGCACATATTATCACTCCACCCTTAACATTAGAGGGTTACTTTTTAGCAGCCTGTTTGATATTTAAGCAGTCCTTTCCTATTTATAAATAATAACTCAGCATAAATGTTAAACATACGCAGCCACCACATGAGCCGAAACATAACTTACTGTAAACATTTAAAATAAACTGCCTCGAATCATAATTGCTGTAATTTTATATCCCTGTAATAAATACAAAACCTAATTACGCCTATTATTTTAGTTACTCCTTAATAACCTTAAACCGATTTTTATTTTAATAACCATATAAAGCGCTTGCATCAGCTACAAAAACTAATCATAAAATACGATTTTACAATCTTAAACCCATGTTAAAGTAGCAAATATTTTTTATATCAATACAATAACGCTTTTATTTTTAGATATAAGTCTTTGGAGTATTGGTTGTTCAAATTAAAAGGGATTAAATCTACTTTTTTAAGTCTTATAATTGTTTTGGGCTTGTTTTCATTACTCATTCAATTTCAAGCTCAGTGGCAAGATAAACTAATAATTATTAATTACTTAGTGTACCCGTTACTAATTATAACGGCTATTTTTGCAACTCAATTTAACCGAAGTCGCGTTGCCATTTTATGTTTATTTTGGACGCTCTATTTATTATCAATAAACTATAACTTACTTTGGTCTAAGTGGTTAACAGCAAATGTCGAGTGGGTAGTTTTATGTGGTGCAAGCTTATTAATGCTATTAGCTTTGATAAAAGATCGTGCAATTATTTCGGTACACACTATAACTCGACTTATATTTATTCTTTTGTGTGGCGTAATTACATTTCTATGGTTGAAAATAAGCCAAAATATCGATGGTTTTTTGCCAAAAACCAAATTCTGGTTACAGCTACAACCTTATATTGCAGTTACTTTACCTTTATCTTTAATAGGCCTATTACTTGTTTGGCGAAGTTTACGTAATAATAGCTTAACGTTAACAGCACTATTAATTACTCTTATTGTCTGGTGTTTAAATCAGCTAAATTTCATAGCACTTCCTTGGTCGTTAATAGCCGTAGCCATGTGTTCATTGTATTTATTAGCAGTAAGCACTGATTCATATTATTTAGCCTATAGAGATGACTTGACCAGTTTGCCTACACGCCGTGCGCTTAACCAACTGGCCTTGTCGCTAGGTAGAAAATATACAGTTGCCATGCTAGATATTGATCACTTTAAAAAATTTAATGACACATATGGCCATGATATTGGTGATCAAGTTTTAAAGCTTGTCGCTGCTAAAATGAGTGAAGTAAAAGGTGGGGGGAAAATTTATCGTTATGGCGGTGAGGAGTTTACTGTTGTATTCCCCAGAAAAACAGCATCACAATCAATCCCTGAGCTTGAGATATTGCGACAAAATATTGCAACCTACGATATGGTGATTAGAAACCCAAAGCGGACTGATAAAACAGCTAGAAAAAACAAAAAATCTGATGAATATAAAACGGTCAATGTAGCAGTTTCAATTGGCGTAGCTCAACGAGAACCTAAGGAGAGCTTTGATCAAGCTTTAAAAAATGCTGATTTAGCTTTATACAGAGCCAAGAAAAAAGGTCGTAATAACGTTAGTCAGTAACAGTGAATTTTAGAGCTAAATAAACCTAGCTCTAAATATATTTAGAAGAGCATAGTTTTCAATATATTTATTAGCCTTTTTAAGCTAAATTAATAACTACTAATACCGTTTGAGTATGTTATGTTTTTGTGTTCATTTAACAAACAAACCGCAGGCCACTGTGTTATATTTTTGCTGCTAACAAGTATGAGTAGCTGCGGTAAAAATGACAATACACCAGCAACTTCCCTCAGCCAAGCAGAGCCTGCAATTTCCCCTATTACTACCGGTAACTGGTATAAACCCGCATTAGGGAGCAGCTGGCAGTGGCAGCTAACTGGCACAATAAATACTAACTATAATGTTAATATTTACGACATAGACCTATTCGACTCTTCAGAACAGTTAATACAAACATTACAAGCCCAAGGCAAGCGGGTTATTTGCTATTTTTCAGCGGGTTCTTATGAATCGTGGCGAAGTGATAAAAGCCAATTTTTAATCAACGAATTAGGTAACTCTTTAGCCAATTGGCAAGGAGAGCGTTGGTTAGATATTCGATCTCCTAATGTGCAAGCAATAATGGCTAGTCGGCTAGATTTAGCCGTACAAAAAGGATGTGACGGCGTAGAGCCCGATAACGTTGACGGCTATATGAATAATTCAGGCTTTAATTTAACTGCAAACGATCAACTTGTGTTTACTCGCTTTATAGCAAATCAGGCGCATACTCGTGGCTTGGCGGTTGGCTTAAAAAACAATCTTCATCAGGTAAATGAGCTGCATAATTATTTTGATTTTGCAGTAAACGAGCAATGCTATGAGTATCAAGAGTGCGAATTACTCACCCCTTTTATAAATAGCAATAAAGCTGTTTTTCATGTTGAATATAATAGTAAGTATAGTAAAAGCAGCACTGAGCTTAACAATATGTGTGATGATGCTATTAATAGGCAATTTAGTTCACTGGTTTTGCCAATAAACCTAGATGACGAATTTAGGATTAGCTGTTTGTAAAAGTCTTGTTTACTTACCTTTATTTTATAAAGCTAAGCATCTTGATCTTTACTCATAAGATCTACCATTCTTTTTCTGAGCTCTTGCTCATTAATATCTTCTTTATGAGTACCAATGGTCCATACGTGGCCAAAAGGATCTTGCAGCGTACCTGCTCTATCACCATAAAACTGATCATGAACGGGGCGTATTTCTTTCGCTCCTAACGCAATGGTTTTTGCAAATACCGTATCTACATCATCAACATATAACATTATGCTTACGGGTGTACCGCCTAGCTCTGTAGGGCTTTTAAAGTGAGCATCTGGGCACATATCTGAAATCATAATATGTGAATTACCAATTTTAATTTCTGCATGAGCAATGCCGCCTTCAGGCATAGGCATTTGCATAACTAGCTGCGCATCAAAAGCTGCACAATAAAAATCAATTGCTTGTTGTGCGCCATTTATAATTAAATAAGGCGTTATTGAATGATACCCTTTTGGAATAGCTGATACCGCCATGGTGTGCTCCTCGTTATATGTTCTCCTTAAAGGTTAGTCTAAATTGGCAGGTAATATAAAATAAACACGTGTTTATTTATAAATATTAACAGCATTTATTTGCAAAATTATTAGTAAATTTTGCTAGTATCTACCCCTTAATAATATTTACTGATACGCTGCATATTTAAACAAAAGGATTAACATGAAAAAGCAAGCAACACTTTTTATAGCCACGGCGTTACTGCACTCGCGGGTTGTTCAACCTCAGTACCAATTAAAAACTTTGAACAAAACCTTATTCCACAAACATCGAAAATAATTAATAACACAGCAGATGTTGAAACAGGTATTTTAAAAGCCTGCATTCAACTAGGTTGGCAGTGTGCTCCTGTTAGTGAAGGTAAAATAAAGGGAATTCTTAATATTCGTACTCATCAATTAATCGTTAATATTAATTATGACAAAACAGCCTATTCTATCAATTACCAAGATTCGACTAACCTTAATTACAACGGTAGTAAAATACATCGTCAGTATATTAATTGGGTAACTAATTTAATGCGCCATATTGATGCAGAAATGATTTAAACATTTATATTTGTTTTACTAATACAAAAAAGGAATTGTTATGAGTCACTTAACTATACCAAGTCACTGGAAAATAAAACGCTCCACTCACTTTTTTACTAAAGACAACATTCCAAAAGCGTTACTTACTCACCACAACACAGCCGAAGGTGTGTTTGGCCAAATTTGCGTTATGCAAGGCACGGTTACCTTTTACGGATTTGCAAATGAAGAAGCCACAGAGCCTGAGCAAACCATTGTAATTAACGCGGGGCAATTTGCTACCAGCCCACCACAATATTGGCATAAAGTAGAGCTAAGCGACGACGCGCAATTTAATATCAACTTTTGGGCCGAAGCCGATACAGGCAATAAAGCCCTATTTAAAAGTTCACGTATTCATAGCAAACCTATTTTAGATTAATACCAATAACTAATTTACGTACAAACAAAAAAGCACCTAACATTTAGTTAAGTGCTTTAATAAATAACGGTGCAATTAATGCCAAATGCACTGCATATTAGCCTTGTTTATGTTTGATCATATCAATCCAATCTTGCGCCCAATTGTCTTTAGAGCACACTTGCGCTATTGATGTTAACCCGTTATATGCCATGAAAATTAATGGAATCTAATTCAATACAACCTTTTCAGTAGCCTTTCTGCAGCAAGGCAAATTTATCAATGTTAAAAATAGCTAGATTGTTACGAAACACTTGATTTAAAAGACTCTCATTGTGTTAACTTCCATGTTCCAGTAAAATAAGAACGCTTTATTATGAAGTAGTAGAGTACAAGATATTCATATCATCAAGCTTTATATTTAGGCTGATAGTAGATTAAAGTTTAAAAATAGATCGCTAAGGATTTCAATGAAGTTTCTAATTACTGGTGGTGCGGGTTTTATTGGTTCCGCCGTCATACGTCATATCATTAATAACACTGATAATAGTGTTATTAATCTAGACAAACTTACTTACGCCGGGAATTTAGAAAACTTACTAAGCATTAGTAATAATGACCGATATACTTTTGAGCAAGCAGATATATGCGATCGAAGTAGGCTGGAGCAAATATTTAAACAGCATAAGCCCGATATAATTATGCATTTGGCAGCCGAAAGTCACGTGGATCGGTCAATCGACGGTCCTTCTGAATTCATTCAAACTAATATCGTAGGTACATACACTTTGCTAGAAGTAGCTCGTGCATACTGGAATGAATTAGATAATGGACGCAAGCAAGCTTTTCGCTTTCATCACATAAGTACCGACGAGGTTTTTGGTGATCTACCTCATCCAAGTGACAGCACAAACGCATTAGAACATCTATTTACAGAAAACACTTCTTACGAACCAAGTAGCCCTTACTCCGCTAGCAAAGCTAGTTCTGATCATTTAGTAAGGGCATGGTTGCGTACGTATGGCTTTCCTACACTTATCACTAACTGCTCCAATAATTATGGCCCTTATCATTTCCCAGAAAAGCTTATCCCACTGGTTATTCTTAATGCTTTAGAGGGCAAAGACTTACCAATTTATGGTCAGGGCGACCAAATACGTGACTGGCTTTATGTGGAAGATCACGCTCACGCATTATACAAAGTAGCAACAAAAGGTAAAGTTGGAGAAACTTATAATATAGGCGGACACAACGAAAAAACTAATTTGCAAGTAGTCCAAACTATATGTGAAATTCTTAATGAATTAGCACCAAACTCTTCAGATCTCGTTTCTTATGCATCACTTATAACTCATGTAACAGATAGACCAGGCCACGATCGTCGCTATGCTATAGATGCAACTAAAATAGGTAAAGAACTTAACTGGAAGCCAGCAGAAACCTTTGAATCTGGTATTCGTAAAACTGTACTTTGGTATTTAAACAACCAGCAATGGTGCCAACGAGTACTGAATGGTAATTATAGACGTGACCGATTAGGAGTGAAAATATGAGTCATCACACGAAAGGAATTGTGTTAGCAGGTGGGAGTGGGACGCGCTTATATCCAATTACCAAAGGCGTTTCAAAACAACTGCTTCCTATTTATGATAAGCCAATGATTTATTATCCTTTATCAGTACTAATGCTTGCAGGTATTCGTGACATTTTGTTAATTAGTACCCCACAGGATATTGCTAGCTATGAACGTTTATTAGGTGATGGCAGTGAGTTAGGTATTAGGCTTTCTTACGCTGAACAGGCAAACCCAGATGGATTAGCGCAAGCCTTTATTATCGCCGAAGAGTTTATTGGCGAAAGTAATGTTTGCTTAGTTTTGGGCGATAACATTTTTTATGGGCAAGGTTTCGGTCCTATGCTCCGCAAAGCAGCATCAAAAGTGACAGGCTCAAGTATATTTGGTTATCAAGTAAAGGATCCTGAGCGCTTTGGTGTCGTTGAGTTTGATAAAAATAAACGCGTCTTATCAATTGAAGAAAAACCATTTAAGCCAAAATCTCACTATGCTATTACTGGTTTATATTTTTATGACAATAGCGTTATTAATATAGCCAAACAAGTTAAGCCCTCCATTCGAGGTGAATTAGAAATAACTAGTATTAACCAAGAGTATCTAAAACGTGGGGACTTGAATGTAGAGCTATTAGGACGCGGTTTTGCGTGGTTAGATACAGGCACCCATGAAAGCTTATTAGAAGCAGGTATGTTTGTAGAAACTATTGAAAAGCGCCAAGGCTATAAGATTGCCTGCTTGGAAGAGATTGCATATAATAATGGTTGGCTTTCAAGTAAAGACCTGCAACGTATCGGTAACCTATTAAGCAAAAATAGTTACGGCCAATATCTATTAGACTTAATTGAAGGTTAGATAATATATATGATCCCTGTTACTAAATCATACCTCCCAAATAAAACGAAGTATAAAGCATATATTGATCGTATCTATGACAGTGGCTGGTTAACAAATAATGGTAGCCTTCTGAAGGAGCTGGAACAACGCTTAAAAGAGTATTTAGGCGTGAAACACATTATTTTAGTTGCTAATGGTTCCCTTGCGCTACAATTAGCATATAAAAGTTTGGAGTTAAAAGGGGAGGTAATTACAACTCCCTTCAGCTTTGCTGCCACTACCAGCACTTTAGTCTGGGAGGGATTAAAGCCTATTTTTGCTGATATTGATCCAAACTCTTTCAATATTGACACTAACCTTATTGAAAAAAACATAACCCCTGAAACTAGTGCGATTGTACCTGTACATGTATTTGGTAATCCGTGCAATGTGGAAAAAATTCAAGAAATAGCGCAAAAGCATAACCTTAAAGTTATTTACGATGCAGCACATGCTTTTGGAACAGAGTACAAGGGACAGAGTGTTTTAAACTATGGTGATATAAGCACATTAAGCTTTCATGCGACTAAATTGTTTCATACTATTGAGGGCGGTGCAGTAATTACAAATAATGATGAACTAGCCCAAAAAATAAGATTATTAATGAACTTTGGTATAGTCAGCCCTGTGAAAGTAAATTCACTTGGAACTAATGCCAAAATGAATGAGTTTGAAGCAGCTATGGGTTTATGTGTGCTTGATGAAATAGATCTAGTAAAATCTGAAAGAGCTAAAATATGGCAGAAGTATTTATCAGAATTACCATATGACCGACTCTCATTCCAACAATGGAATGACGACAGCTTTAACAATCACGCGTATGCTCCCGTATTATTTAACTCAGAAATAGAGCTTTTAAACACGGAGATAAAATTAAAAGAAAATGGAATATTTCCAAGACGTTACTTCTATCCAAGCTTAGATACTCTTGAATACCTAAAGTCTGACAGGATATGTGTGATCTCTAGAAGTATAGCAAGTAGGATTTTATGTTTACCTATATACCCTGGCCTAAGTGCCGAAAACAGAAATAAAATAATAAATATTATAGAGGCTTCTTAATATGGCATATTTAACAAGAGATGAAATTCTAGCAATGGGCTTCAAGTATGTGGGAGAAAACACTTTACTATCTGATAAAGCTTCTTATTATAACTGTAAAAATATTGTAATAGGCAGTAATAGTCGAATAGATGATTTTGCTGTACTCTCCGCCGGTGATGGAGGAATTATAATTGAAGATCATGTGCATATAGCTGTTTACTCATCTTTAATAGGTGCAAAAAGAATAAAATTGAAAAGTTTTAGTGGGATATCTTCCCATGTTTCAATTTATAGTAGTAGTGATGACTACAGTGGCAATTATATGACTAACCCAACTGTACCTAGT
This sequence comes from Pseudoalteromonas sp. MIP2626, assembly GCF_013414205.1. Classification (NCBI taxonomy): domain Bacteria; kingdom Pseudomonadati; phylum Pseudomonadota; class Gammaproteobacteria; order Alteromonadales; family Pseudoalteromonadaceae; genus Pseudoalteromonas; species Pseudoalteromonas sp. MIP2626. The sequence goes on along the minus strand of NZ_JAATTW010000028.1, from coordinate 10,327 downwards.
GAGTTTACAAATGTTTTTCATGGAGATGTTACGATTGGACAACATGTAATCGTAGGTTCTGGGAGCATCATTTTGCCTAATACGACGCTGGAAGATGGAGTTGCTATTGGTGCTCTCAGCTTGGTAAACAAGTCCTGTGAAGGCTTTTATATTTATTCGGGCACCCCTGTAAAAAAAATAAAACAGAGAAGCCAAAACCTCCTTAAGCTTGAAGAAAAGCTTATTGAGCAAAAAAAATAAATTTTTACTAAGCGTTTACTGCTTTAAATTAGATTTTAATCCGCGTGGCAAATATCTATTAAATAATGAGTTAAATAAAAATGAGTACAGAAGTTAAAGTATCGGTTTGTATATTCACATTCAATCAAGAAAAATATATCCGTGAATGTCTTGAAAGTATCGTTGAGCAAAAGACTAATTTTAATTTTGAAGTAATCGTTCATGATGATGCATCAACAGATAAAACAGCAGAGATTATTCGTGAATTTCAAAAGACATATCCCGATTTAATATTCCCAATATTTCAAGAAAAAAATCTGTATTCTATTAATATGCATAAACCTTTTATTTCTGGGTGGAAAGCAGCAAAAGGAAAGTATATCGCAATATGTGAAGGCGATGATTATTGGATCGACGAGTATAAATTACAAAAACAGTATGATCTAATTAATCAGTCAGACCATGATTTTTGTTTTACAAATGCATATAAAGAGTCAACTTCAGGAAAAAGAAAAGTTTACTTTAAAAAACGTAATCAGACCAATACCTATTCTTTATCTGAAATTATAAGAATCGGTGGCGGCGGCATGGCTACTGCTTCAATCTTAATAAAATCAGATATATTGAAAAACTTACCAGAATGGTTTTATCAAGCTCCCGTGGGTGATTATTTTATTCAAATACTTGGAAGCTGTAAGAATGGTGCTTTATATATTGATGACATAACCTCTGTTTATCGTACTGGTGTTGAAGGCTCTTGGTCTGGTGTTCGTAAAAATATGACAGAATCTGAAATTAAAAATGAAGCATATGCATATCTTACTGTATTTAACCAATTGCGTAATAATACAATAAGTCATGAAGACGCTAACTTTGCAATAGCGAGAGAGCTATATATAGCAACTCAACTATGTCTTAAACTAAAATACACTAAACTTGCGAAAGAACTTATTGAATTATCTTGGTCATATTATAAATTTATAACTTTCAGGCATGCTGTTTATAATTTCACACAGTTTTTATGGTAATAGGACAAGCTCCTCTAAACACACCTCGTTTACAAAATACTTGCAATCCCTTATAACCAAATATTAGCAATGCATAACAATTTCTTCTAAGTCATAGCGAAAGTGTATTTTCTTAAATAGGTTTAAAGCGTTAAAGTGCGCCGCTAAATCACAGCTAATGAAGAGGATATTATGTCGCTTGCTGTACTATTAATGCTGGCATTGTTTGTTGGTCTGTTATTCGCGATTTATCTTTTTTCGCAAAAAAGTAAAACGTTATCACGCACCGTTTTATTTGGCTTAGTGCTGGGCAGTGTTTTTGGTTTGGTTTTACAATTTTTATTTGCTGAACAACCCCAAGTTATTAACCATGTTTTAAGTTGGGTTGCCGTTGTTGGTAAAGGCTATGTTGGGCTATTAAAAATGGTCATTATGCCTTTGGTATTAGTGTTTATGATTGCCGCGGTAGTCAAACTTGAAAACCAAGGCTCTTTAGGTAAGATTTCTTTTGTAAGTATTTCTATTTTACTGGTTACCACAGCTCTTGCTGCATTGGTTGGTATTGCCGTTACTTATGGCTTTAACTTAAGCGTAGAAGGATTAGTGGCCGGCACTCGTGAAGCGGCACAAATGACTACTTTAGAGAGTAAAGCGGCTAATGTTGCTAACTTAAATGTGCCACAAATGTTGCTTAGCTTTATTCCAGAAAACCCATTTGCCGATTTAGGTAATACACGTTCAACCTCTATTATTGCCGTGGTTATTTTTGGCGTGTTAATAGGCATTGCAGCACGTAAAGTAATGCTAGAGCGCAGCGAACTTACAGCGCCTATTCGTACCGGTGTAAACGCTTTACAAGCCACGGTAATGAGCTTAGTTAAAATGGTTATAGCTTTAACACCTTACGGTGTTGCAGGGTTAATGGCGAATGTAGTCGCAAACTCTAGTGGTAACGACATTCTTAATTTATTGGCGTTTATTATCGCCTCTTATGTCGCTATTTTATTAATGTTTGTTGTACACGGCATACTGTTAAGCCTAGTTGGGGTTAGTCCAAAGCATTATTTTACTAAAATTTGGCCAGTAATGACCTTTGCTTTTAGTTCGCGCAGTTCTGCGGCGTCAATTCCAATGAACATAGATACACAAGTAAACCAACTAAAAGTTCCACCAGCTATTGCTAATTTATCAGCCTCTTTTGGTGCTACGATTGGTCAAAACGGCTGTGCAGGAATTTACCCTGCAATGCTAGCAATGATGGTTGCACCTAGTGTGGGAATAGACCCGATGACTTTTGAGTTTATTCTACCCTTAATAGGTATTGTAGTGATTAGCTCTTTTGGTATTGCCGGTGTAGGCGGCGGCGCAACTTTTGCTGCACTAGTGGTATTACCAACAATGGGATTGCCCATAGAAATTGTTGCGCTACTTATATCAATAGAACCATTAATTGATATGGCGCGTACTGCGCTCAATGTGTCGGGCTCTATTACTTCTGGTGTGATCACTAGTAAAATAATGAAAACGCCACAGCAAGACTAATTAATAATTAAGCCCAGCTTTGCTGGGCTTTTTATACTGCGCTACTATTATATACCCCCGCAAAACAGCCCTTAATCAACCACTTCCCAGCTCAATTAGCACGCTCAAAACCCTATCCGCAAGCATTATAGCTATGTAAACATATGTAAAGCTTTGTGCAATTACAGCCGCTATCAGTTGCTATTCAGTTTCAGGCTCTAATATCGGTTATGTATAAAAAACATAAGCGAGACATCACTATGAAAAAAATAACTGTGAAACCTATAGCTGTGAAACTAGCAACTACAAAGCTAAACACTATTAACTTAACTGTTTTGTTAGCGGTATTTTTAGCACTTACTATGCTCTCAAGTAACGCCTTTGCAAACTCGCAAAATGTACACAACAAACACCATAAACCAGGTAAAGTGATACGTCATATTCCTAGTAATAGCGTATCGGTACGTTTTAATGGTGCGGTATTTAATACCCATAATGGCACTTACTATCGTAAACACAGCAGAGGCTATCGAGAAGTTATGCCACCAAGAGGATTACATATTAGATCACTGCCCAAATACCACTCACGTTTAAGGCATCGCAATAACACTTATTATACCTATCAAAATGTATATTATATTGCCGAAAATAACGGCTACACAGTAGTAGATACGCCTAAAATACAGGTTAACCGAGCAATTAAAGTAAACAACACCAGCAGCTATAAGCTTGGGCAGTTTTACGACTCGCTACCAACGGCAGCAAAGCCCGTAACTATTAGTTCGGTGCAGTACTTTAAATATGATGACATTTATTTTTTACCGCAAATTAGTGATGATGTAATTAAATATCTCGCAGTTAAACTCAATTAATACTGCCTCTATCTGTCGCAAATAAAAACATAAATAAGGGCATAGCATTTTATCTTGCTATCAAGCTACTTCGCTCCTATAGTCAGCAGATTATAGGCCTTTATTTTGAACAAACTTGTTATGAAAACTAGCACTCCAGCTCGTGATTTTGGTGAACTATTAGGTTACGCACCTGGTAATGTTGCTGTTTACTCGTCAGACTATGACTCTGCCGACGAAAGCATTTACCCTAACCGCAGTGCCTATCGCAGTTATTTAGATGGCATTTATATGGGTTATAAATGGCAGTGCGTTGAATTTGCTAGGCGCTGGATGTATCTCAATCATGGTTATATTTTTGATGACATAGCCATGGCTTACGATATTTTTGAGCTACGCTCAGTACGTGAAGTTAACAGCCAAAATAGACTTCCCTTACAAGCATTTAAAAATGGCGCAAAGCATCACCCTCAAGTTGGTAGTTTACTTATTTGGGAAGAAGGTGGTGAGTTTGAAGAAACCGGCCATGTTGCCATAGTAGTAGAAGTTCACCCTGATAAAATTCGTCTTGCTGAGCAAAATGTTGGCCATCAAACATGGCCACAAGGTCAAAATTGGTGCCGCGAGCTTAAAGCTAAAATAACCAAAGATGGCGACTATTGGATTGAATGCTCTTATAACGATGCAACTATTTTAGGCTGGATGACCCAAACTGATCAAATTGAACACGCAGAACCTACCACTGAAATAAACACCGATTTATTTACAATAAAATCTAATTATATTGCCGATACAGGCCAAGCTGCAAAGTCATGGTTAAATATTGCTAATGATGACGAAGCCGCCTATGTAGACATGATGCAAGGCCACAAGCTTACCTCCAATGCAGAGGATCAACATAGCTACTTTACTATTTCACACACAGCCCAACAAGCCATTGAGCACGCCACTAATGAGCTGCATGGCTTATTTATGCATGCCACCGATTATGTGTTACAGCACCCTGAGCTATTAAAAAAGTTTAATTTACCTGAAGTAGTACTCAATAAAATTCGTCAATCGTGGGATAACCGCTTAAATCAATTGATCACCAGTCGCTTTGACTTTGCACTAACCCCCGCAGGCTTAAAAGTGTATGAATACAACTGCGACTCCGCTTCGTGTTATATGGAAAGCGGTAAAGTTCAGGGTAAGTGGGCAAAGCACTTTGGGGTTAAAACGGGTATTGATGCAGGGCAAGATTTATTTAAAGACTTAGTAAAAGCATGGCGAAAAAGTGAAGTAAAAGGTTTAGTTCATATTCTTCAAGATGACGACCCAGAAGAGCATTACCATGCTTTATTTATGAAAGAAACAATTGCGGCAGCAGGCTTTGAGTGCAAAATTATTATTGGTTTAAGTACTCTGTCTTGGGACGACTTTGGCAATATAATTGATGCCGATGGCAATAAACTTAATTACGTATGGAAAACCTGGTCGTGGGAAACAGCACTTGAGCAAATTCGTGATGAATGCGAGGCTGATCAAGCTCAAAATCATAATTTTGAGCCGCAATGGCAAGCAGGCGCAACCCCGCGGTTGGCTGATGTATTATTGCGTAAAAATGTCATGGTTTTTGAACCATTATGGACACTGATCCCCAGTAATAAAGCAATCTTACCTGTGCTGTGGAGTTTATTTCCTAATCATAAATATTTGCTCAATACCGCGTTTGAGCTCAGTGATGAATTATTACAAACCGGCTATGTAGTAAAACCCATTGTTGGCCGCTGTGGAGCAAATATTCAACTAGTCGATCAGCAACAACAAACCATTGAGGAAACCGCCGGACACTTTGCATCCCAAGAGCAAATATATCAGCAATTATTTGCACTACCAAAAGTAGACGATTACTTTGTACAAATATGCAGCTTTACCACAGCAGGTAAATATTCTGGTGCGGGTGTGCGAGTTGATAAAAGCATGATTATTAATGGCCATAGTGACTGTATGGCGCTGCGAATTGAGTAACTCGTAAAATTAATAAGCAGCACTTTGTAGGGCTTAGTTGCAGGACTTAGCAATTAAATATAATAACTAAGCCCATTAACTATGATATTTATTACACTGTGCATAATTTACAAAAAAGTGCACAGTTTTCAAATATGTAATACTTAACATCACTCTCCCCCTCAAATAAAAACTCTATCTAATTGTATATAAACAACTTTATTTTAATTTACTTCTCGGCATGGCGATTGCTTTAAATAAAGTAAAGTATGTTCATATAGTAATTAATGGGCAAAATAATTAAGTAGGAGAAATTATGAGTAATAGTAACAAAACAGCTAAATTTACCGCTCCAGGTATGAGTAACGATTCAGCAGAAAAAACTATCGCTACGCTCGACAACCGTATGGTTGCGCTAATTGACTTACAACTTACCCTTAAACATATTCACTGGAACGTGGTTGGCCCTAATTTTATTGGCGTGCATGAAATGCTAGACCCACAAGTTGCGGTTGTACGTGAAATGACAGACACCATCGCAGAGCGCATTGCAACGCTAGGTGGCGTACCTGTTGGTACGCCAAAATCAATTGTTGATCGCCGTACATGGGATGAGTACTCAATTGGTAAAGCCCTTGTTACCGAACACTTAAGTGCACTCGATAATGTGTATAGCGGTATTAATAGCGATCATCGTAAAGCCATAGATACGCTTGCTGATCTTGATCCGGTTTCTGAGGACATGATCACCAGCCAACTAGCCGAGCTAGAGCAATTTCAATGGTTTATTCGTGCTCACCTTGAATCATCAACAGGTGAACTACAAAAGTAGATCCACTGTTATAACTGGCATAAATAACTAAATATTTATTGTTAGTTAATAATTTAAAATTAAAAAAGCCCGCATTATTTAATAATGCGGGCTTTTTAAGTGCTAATAGCTTAATAAAATAATAACCTACTAAGCTAATTACACGCCTATGTAGCTAAATATCTGCATTTTGCTCTTAAAAAGTTACCCCCAAGTAGCCACTAAATAATGGCACGCTCAGCAAACAAATTAAAAATAAAACCAAATTCCTCCCGATTAAACCCTCGTACATCTGCATTTAAATTTTATACTATTAATACCAGCCAATACTTTATTGATACCAGCAAAAAAACAGGTTAACCAATTTTATTTTAAACTTAAAGTAAAAAACAACAAAGCCATTACCAGCAAGTGATTTATATTTCTTATTTTAAATAAACGCTTCACATCCCTCTGTAAGTAAACTTCTTTTTATCGCCTTGGCACTAATTAGCACTTTTTTATCTAAAGTAATGAGTTTTTTATAGGTTAAAACCCCAAACCTCCCAAACAAGTGAGGTTAAATTTACCGTATTTTTAAAAATTATAATTAATAAATAGCAATAACAAACCTATATACCAACATTAAATTAAACTTTTTAACTGCGATTACAAAATAAATTAAAAACATAACTTGTTAAATTTGTTAAATATTAAACAAAAAAAACAACCGCAATTGTAATACCAAATTCACATTACTGGTAAACAAAGCTTGAAATTAAAACTTAATTGGACTAATTTTAACCACACTTTAAGTATTACCAAAAAAAAGCAAAGCACCTAAAAATTGGTAGACCAAAACACATCATCAACACACAATTACCCAAACGGGAGAGATACATGAAGCTTAATCGAATTACTTCCTCACTAATCAATAAACAACATAAAAGTAATCCTGCACTTATTAGCGCGGCCGCACTTATTTTAATGACATCATCTACTTTAGCTGCACAAGAGTCTGAAAACACCTCAGCTACAGCAGATAAAAACATAGAGGTTATTGAAGTAAAAGGAATTCTTAACAGTATGAAAGCCGCTGCAATGCTTAAACGTACTGACGGTCGTATTGTTGATGCTGTTGTTGCAGAAGACATTGGTAAATTACCAGACAATAACATTGCCGAAGCCCTGCAACGTATTACTGGCGTATCTATTAATTCTGACTTTGGTGTGGGTGATAGTGTTTCGATTCGTGGTTTACCGCAAAACCGGGTTGAATTAAATGGTCGCTCTACTATTGGCGATTCTCGTGATGGCATTAGCCTTCAAGATTTTCCATCAAGTTTCTTAAAAACGGTAGAAGTTGTTAAGTCGCCAACTGCCGATATGATTGAAGGTGCGCTTGGTGGTACGGTTAGTTTAAGAACAGTGCGCCCATTAGAATTAGATAAACTAACAGCAGCTATGTCGTTAGATGCAGAATACGCAGATAAAACCGAAAACGTAGCGCCAATATTTAGTGGATCTGTTGGTAATAATTGGGACTTTGATGAAATGGGTACGTTTGGCGCTATTGTCATGGTTTCATATCAAGATCGTGAAATTCGCCAAGACGAAACGTCTAGCCGCGTAAAGCCTCAAGACATATTAATTAACGGTCAAGAAGGAAATACAGCAAGCGGTAACGCCATCGTCAGAGATGAGCACAGTATTGAGCAATATGTAGAAAAACGTGAACGTACTGCTGTAAATTTATCACTTCAGTGGGCACCACAGTCGGGTAATGGCATGATGTACCTTGATTTAAGTGGCACTAAGCGCTCTGGTGAGCAAGCTGGTAACTCTATTTTAGGTGTAGCAGGTTCACTATCAACAGATGCAAACACCACACAAGACGCTAACGGCGTAAATAACTATACGTTAACTAACGAATTTGGCATTCCTAAAACATACAGTGACTTTCGTGATACTGACTCGTTTTCAAATGCACTTGGTGCAGAATGGAACCTTACCGATAGCATCAAAATTTCTGGTGAAGTTGCTGTTGCATCGTCAAAAAGCATAAGACCTGACTCAGAATTTACATTACGTCCAATCGAAAAATCGACGTTTGAAGCCAGTGGCGGTGTTGATTTAGTAAATAATTTATATGATGGCGCATTTTCACAAGACGGTAATCGCTTACCAAGCATTATACATTCAGATCCAACTGCATTTACTAATCCACAAAATTTAGCATTAAGAACATTCAAAAGCGAAGATAGAAAAACCAATAATGATGAAACAGCGGTTCGTTTTGATATTGAAATGTTTGAGCCGCTAAGCAGTGCAAACTGGATCTCTAAAGTAAAAGCAGGTGTTCGTGCTACTAAACGCGATTATGAATATGAACAATACAAAGTAGAAATTAAAGATATTTATAAAAATGCTATTAACGACTCAGATGGGTCATTAGCAACTTTATGGGCCGATGATTATAACGCCCTATTCCCTGGCAGCTTTACAACTATGAGCCACGATAACTCTTTTAATCAACTAGGTCATTCTGGTCAAAACGATCTTTTAACATTCCTTACTTATAACGGTTTATCTAACCCAAGTAATACGTATGCTCAATTACAGCAACTATTAGCAGGCACTAATTTAGCGTCTACTGGGAGCTTACACGACAACCAAGAGTTTCAAGAAAGCGCATACAAAAATGTAGTTGAAGACACAGCTGCAATTTATATATCGGCTTATTTAGATTTTGATAGCGTTACAGCCATTGTGGGCGCTCGTTATGTAACAACAGATCTTGAGTCAAGTGTTTATCAAAACGGTGTGAAAGTGACGGGTGAAAATGATTACACCGACTTTTTACCTAGCTTAAACGTAACATATAACTATTCAGACGAAACACTATTTCGCTTTGCTGCAGCAAAAGTTATGCGCAGAGCCGACTTTAGTGAGCTAAGCCCTGCATTTGACGTAAATAACGACAGAACCGGTGCAACTCAAGGAGCTATTGATTTAGAACCATACCGCGCAACCCAATACGACTTATCTGTAGAGCATTACTTTGACGAAGGTAACGTATTGTCTTTTGCACTATTTTATAAAGATGTTAAGTCATTTTTAAGCAACGAAAGTACGTGTGTTGCCTCATCAACTACCGCTGCACTGCAAAACGTAACACAGTGGAACCAAGTATGTCAGCTTGATACTGCCGGCGTATCTCAAGATAATATGGTTTACTCTGATGCAACTAACTACCCAGTAGATGCAGATGGCTTTAACCATGTTGCGGGCCTTAGAGATGCAGGGCTTACCGGCATCGATACCGTTAAAAACATTAACGGTGAAAATGGCTCGGTTCAAGGTTTTGAAGTAGGTTACCAGCAGTTCTTTACAAGCCTGCCGGGTGCGTTTTCTGGTTTAGGTATTAATGCAAACTACACCTACGCAGACAGCGAACAGCCAAACGGCAACCCACTATTAGACATTTCTGAAAATACATATAACTTACAAGTATTTTGGGAATACGAAGGCTTCTCTACTCGCCTTGCTTATAACTACCGTGACGGCTTTTTAAGTACTGAAAACGAAAAACGCGTAGAAAATATTAACTCAACTGGCGGCATTTCAGAAGACGGCACTGTTTATGGTAATAACTACCGCGATGACAGAGGCCAGTTAGACTTTTCTGCAAGTTGGGACATTAACGAAAACGTTACCCTAGTAGGTAACGCAACAAACTTAACCGGTGAACCTTCAATCTACCTCTCTGAACTAGGTGGTGCTTGGAAGTACACTGAGGCGGATCGCCGTTATAGCTTAGGCATTCGCGCTAAATTTTAATTTTCCCTGGAAACTAAAGCCTGCTTTTATGCATAACACCACTCGTTTAAGAACGAGTGGTGTTTTTTCGTTTATACCTAACCGGATATTTTTGTGTCTTTGCGAGCACC
>NZ_JAATTW010000027.1:0-48196 GCF_013414205.1 Pseudoalteromonas sp. MIP2626 | reverse complement strand
GCGCCTTTCACCACCACCTAAATTAACTCGCTTTGGCTCATTAGATTTAGATGGAGCACTTGGCGCTATTGGGTAGACTCATCTAAAGCTAATACAGCTTCAAAAATATCATCACAAAAATATCATCACAAAAATTCATAATACCCTTAAGTTTAAGTCTCAATTTATCGCTACAAACATAAGCAAACAATTGCTAGTGAGAAAATAAAAGCTAGGCATACTTGTTTAACAAAGCCATTTTGTCTCAAGATATCATAATGCGAACTAGCCAGCGATATCGCTTCGCCCTAATCACGGGGGGGGCGGCCAATTTTAAATCACTACTTTTAACATCTAATGATATTTAACAGCGCCGCTGTTATGATTAAACATAACTTCAACAATAATTAAGTTTTGAAATGATAAGCGGTTTTAATAATGCCTAATTACTCCCTTGATGATTTACGTTATTTTTGCACTATAGTGAAATTAGGTAGCTTTAAAAAAGCATCCGAAAGTCTAAATCTATCATTATCAACCTTAAGCCGCAGAATACGTTTATTGGAGCAAACTCTACAGTTAACCTTACTTAATCGAGACGCTCATCGCGTTACATTAACTCATACAGGGGAGCTATATTACGCTCGCTACTGTAAACTGTTTGAGGAAGTAGACGCCATAGAGCAAGCGTTATCTGATGAGAAGCAGCAACCAAAAGGTAAAATTAGAATTTCTGCGCCAATTTACATGGGCAAGCATTTTTTAAGCGCTATTTTTTGTGATTTTTTACTGCTGTATCCAGAAATACAGTTAGATTTACGTTTTTCAAATGACTTAATTGATATCGAAAAAAAAGGCATTGATATTGCTTTTAGAGTACGAAACCCAGCTATTGATAATTGGGTTATTAGAGAGTTGAAACTCACCCATAATATAATATGTGGCCGCCCTAACCAAACCACTCATTTAATTACCCACCCTGAGCAATTAGAAGAACAACCCAAAGTTATTTGCTTTGGATTAGCCCCGTGGCAATTAAAAAATAAACTGACTAATGAAGTGTATAACGTTGAGCCAAAAAAACACATTAGGCTTGAAGTTGATGAAATTCAAATGATGAAACATGCCGTAGAATCGGGTGTTGGCATTAGTTATATACCTGATTATATTGCATTGCCATTAATAGAGTCAGGAACGCTTGAGCGTATTCTTCCTGATTGGCAAAGTGAAGGGCAGCCTTTTTCTATGCTTTATCGCGACAGAAAACAAATCCCTCATCGTGTGAGGTTACTAATAGACTATACCTTGCAACACTTTAGCTAAAGCGCTGCAAGGTATTTTTTAATAACTCAGCCTCAGTACCATAACGCTATAAAAGTCGCTTAAAGTATTGCTGTAATTACTAAACGGCTTGCTTAAACGGATTGCGAGTATCTTGATGCTCATCAAGATTACGCATTAAAATAGCGTACGCTAAATCTAGTGCTTGAGGCAGCGCTATTTTAACAATATGGCCGGAACCTTTAGCATCGCTAATACTTTCACCCTTTTTATTTTCCATCTGCTCAAGTACAAAGCTAATATTACCTAGTGGGGTCATTAACTCTAATGAATGGCCAACACAAAACTTATTTTTTACATCAATATCAACTAAGCCGTTAGCATCTCTACCCAGCACTTCGCCAACAAACTGTTGTTTAGTTGATACCGAATGGCCGTATTCATAATTTTGATAGTCTTGGTGCGCATGGCGCTTTAAAAAGCCTTCGGTGTAGCCTCTGTGGGCTAAATTTTCTAAGGTTTTAAATAAGTTGGTATCAAACGGGCGACCAGCTACTGCGTCATCAATTGCTTTGCGATAAACCTGCGCGGTGCGTGCTACATAATAAAAAGACTTGGTGCGCCCTTCTATTTTTAAGCTATGTATACCCATTTGGGTAAGTTGCTCTACATATTGTACTGCTCGTAAATCTTTTGAGTTCATAATATAAGTACCATGCTCATCTTCATAAGCAGGCATATATTCACCGGGGCGACCTTGCTCCTCTAACATGACTATTTCGCTACTAGGAGCGCCTTCACCAAGCGTAGGTATTATACTTTTAGGATCGAACTTATGTACCATTTCACCCGTTTCGTTTTCAACGCCCGGTTTTACATCGTAATCCCAACGACAAGCATTAGTGCATGTACCTTGATTTGGATCGCGTTTGTTTATGTAACCCGACAATAAACAGCGTCCAGAGTACGCCATACACAAGGCACCATGGACAAATATTTCCAGCTCGGTATTTGGGCAAAGCCTGCGTATTTCGGCAATTTCTTCTAGCGACAGTTCGCGCGATAAAATAACTCGCTCAATCCCCTGTTTTGCCCAAAATTGTACACTCGCGTAATTTACCGCATTCGCTTGTACCGATAGATGAATAGGCATAGTCGGCCATTTTTCTCGCACTAGCATAATTAACCCCGGATCAGACATGATCAGCGCATCGGGCTGCATAGCAATAACCGGCTCAATGTCGCGTAAATACGAGTTAACTTTAGCGTTATGCGGCGCAATATTAGATACCACATAAAACTTTTTATTCAGTGCATGCGCTTCATCTATGCCTATTTTTAATGTTTCAAGATCAAACTCATTATTACGTACTCTTAAGCTATAGCGTGGCTGCCCTGCATATACTGCATCGGCACCATAAGCAAAGGCATAGCGCATGTTTTTTAAGCTGCCCGCGGGCGATAATAGTTCAGGGGTAAACGCAAACGGCGGTGTATTTTTTGAAGAGTTAACAGTAGTTGATGGCATGAGCGCTCCATACATAAAACTGGTTACAAGCCAGTTGCATGAATAATTAACAAATACAATAAGTGTAGAGCGCGGCAGTATAAATGCAGCAAATTATTTGTATTTGATCGAGATCACAAAATAACAATCAAATTGGTTATTAATAATAATTAGTATTTTTACGTTAAAACGCGTATAATTCGCGCCCGTTAATATTCACACTTTCACTTAAAATTATTGGAGCATTAAGATGGCTTTAGAACGTACTTTCTCAATCGTAAAACCTGATGCAGTTGCTAAAAACCACATCGGCGCTATCTACAACCGTTTCGAAACTGCTGGCCTTAAAATCGTTGCAGCTAAAATGGTTCACCTTTCACAAGAGAAAGCTGAAGGCTTCTACGCTGAACACAGCGAACGTCCTTTCTTCGGTGCTTTAGTATCTTTCATGACATCTGGTCCAGTAATGGTTACCGTTCTTGAAGGCGAAAACGCTGTTCTTAAAAATCGTGAAATCATGGGTGCTACTAACCCTGCAGACGCACTAGCAGGCACTTTACGTGCAGACTACGCTGACAGCATCGACGAAAACGCTGTTCACGGCTCTGACGCTGTTGAATCTGCTGCTCGCGAAATCGCGTACTTCTTCGCTGACGAAGAGCTTTGTTCACGTACTCGTTAATTCGAACTCGTTAACATATTGAAAAGGGCTTTCGGGCCCTTTTTTAGTCATTATGTAAGGTATTAATCAGTAAACTTATAATGTTTTACTTAATGATTAAGCTGAGTGAATTGTGTACAATTCGTCCTCGTAAATTTTTATCTCCACCGTCACCGATTGAGGTTGTTTCATGACCGAGCAAAAAAAGATTAACTTATTAGATTTAAACCGAGAAGGGATGCGCGAGCTATTTGCATCGTTCGGTGAAAAGCCGTTTCGTAGTGACCAGGTGATGAAATGGATTTATCATTTTGGCGTAGACAACTTCGACGATATGAGCAACGTAAACAAAAAGCTTAAAGAAAAACTTAAAGCTGAATGCGAAATTGTTGCCCCAGAAATATCAGTGCGTCAACAAGCTAAAGATGGCACGATCAAATACGCATTAGTGCTTGAAGGCGGCCAAGAAGTAGAAGCTGTTTGGATCCCTGAAAAAGAACGCGCTACGTTATGTGTATCATCGCAAGTTGGTTGTGCGCTTGAATGTACTTTTTGCTCTACAGCGCAACAAGGCTTTAACCGTAACTTAAAAGTATCTGAAATTATTGGCCAGGTTTGGCGTGTAGCTAAAGATATTGGCCTTGATGGTCACAGCGAAAAACGCCCGGTAACAAACGTGGTAATGATGGGCATGGGTGAGCCACTCCTTAACGTTAAAAACGTAGTCCCCGCGATGGAACTGATGTTGGACGATTGGGGTTTTGGTTTATCTAAGCGCCGCGTTACATTAAGTACTTCAGGCGTGGTACCGGCTCTGGATTTACTAAAAGAAAAAATTGACGTAGCACTGGCTATTTCATTGCATGCTCCTGATAACGCACTGCGCGATATTTTAGTGCCCGTTAATAAAAAATACCCTATTGAAGAGTTTTTAGCGGCGTGTCGTCGTTATATCGATGGCTCTAAAGCAAATAAAGACGTAACCGTTGAATACGTTATGCTCAATGGTATTAACGACAGCACCGACCAAGCGCACGCATTGGTACAAACGCTTAAAGGCACTCCTTGTAAGGTAAACCTTATTCCGTTTAACCCATTTCCGGGTAACGAATATACGCGTTCGAGTAATAGTCGTATTGACCGTTTTTCTAAGGTTTTACAAGCAGCCGGCATTACTTGTATTGTACGTCGCCCTCGCGGTGATGATATTGATGCAGCGTGTGGTCAATTAGCTGGCGATGTTGTTGATAGAACAAAACGCTTGGCTAAAAAGAAAATGCGTGACGATAACGCGATTACCGTTAATATTCACCAAGCATAACCTCATCTCTAAATAGCAATCAGTCTTAATTAATACTTCATATCAAGACTGATTGCTTTTAAGTCGTTTATTTTTAAATAATTGATGCAACATAGATGCTTTTAGGTAAGATAGGCGCTATGGACAAAAAATAAAGAGACAAGGTAATGCGACCTTTACTAGTTTTAACTATATCTACGCTCGCCTTAGGCGGTTGCGTTACAGAAAATAGTTATAACGGCAGTGATAAACCCGTTGTCGAAAATAAAATTAATAGCGCAGGCGCAGCTCGAACTCGCATTGCCCTTGCTTTACAATATTTAAATACGGGTAATAACTCTCAAGCAAAATATAACCTTGAACGTGCCAGCGAATATGCGCCAAACCTACCCGAAGTCCACTACTCTTTAGCGTATTACTATCAACAAGTTGGTGAAAATAAACTTGCCGATTTAGCCTATCAAAAAGCACTTGCTATTAAACCTGACGATCCTAATACCTTAAATAACTATGGGGTATTTTTATGTGGTATAGATGAATACGACCGTGCTACTGATCAGTTTTTAAAAGCAATCGCAATACCCAGCTATATCCGTGTTGCCCAAAGCTACGAAAACTTAGCGTTGTGCGCTATAGAATTTGACGACTTTGATAACGCCGAAACTTATTTTCAGCAAGCAATAAATCACAGTTCTCAGCGCGCTTCAACGCTGATTAGTTTAGCGGCTTTATATTACGCTAAAAGCGATTTATACAAAGCAAGTGCACTGTTAAAGCGTTACGACGATACCGCGCAAATATCTCCGCGTGCTTTATTACTTAGTTATTTAATTAAACAGCGCATGGGTAAAATTGAAGAAGCAGAGAAAATTGCTGCAACTATCCTACAAACTTACCCAAGTAGTGATCAGGCTTTTGCGATTAGAGATAGCCAAATAAAACAAACCGAATTTGAAGTTTTGCGCGAAAAATATCGTCAAGCGCAGCTCAATGAATTAAAACAAGATGGTAGCGAAGCGCAATTAAGTTCACAGCCTAAAATAAAAATAATTCGTAAAAAGCGTCCATCACAAAATGACTCAACAAGCTTAATTAGTGCTAATAAAACGCCCGTTGCAACAGTAACAGACCCAGCTGCAGTAATAGCCGAAGTTAAACCAGTTCTGCCATCAAGCAAAACTGTCGCACCACCAAGCCAGGCGAACGCTGTGCTTAACGCAAAACCAATAACAAACTCAACAAACCAAAGCAGTAAACAAGCTATTGTTAGCCCTTTAAGCGCGCAGCCTGAGACACCAACAAGCAACTTGCCTGCAGCACAGGTTGCAGCTAATAATAACGTTAAAATAATTTCTTTTGGTGCTCCTCAACCTGCTATTAACAGCGCTAATAAAGCAAATACAACTAACACTACTTTCAGCCAAGCGAGTGCTCAACCTAGTAATAATGGTCAGGTGGTTTTTTATAAGCCCACTAAAAATGCAGATGTATTTGCTAGCAATAACAGCAACGAACTTGACACCATAGAGCTGAGAAATGCGCCAACAAGTAACGACAATAAGCTACCTATGCTCAACCCTAAGGTTGCGCCGCTTACAGTCCCGTTTCATATTATAGAGTTTGGTGAAAACCTATTTAGCATTTCGGTACGATACAATGTTAAACTACAAAAGCTCCTATTATGGAATGGATTAAAAGAGTCAGATCGGGTAATGAATGGCAGTAAAATTTACCTTAACGATCCTAACATTTATTATGAAATTAAAGCTGGTGATACCCTTTTTGAAATAGCTACCCAGCGGCAGGTATTAATTGATGAATTAATGCGATGGAATAAATTAAGTCCTGATATAGCACTAACACCAGGGCACAATCTTTTACTAGTGGATCCAGACTCATACCTATTATGAATGAAGAAATTACTCAGCCCCAAAGCGAACAACCTTCTCTTGGGCAAATATTAAAAACACACAGAGAAAACGCTGACATTAGCCTTGCTACTATGGCAACACATTTAAAACTGACTGTGTTACAAGTGCAACGTATAGAAAATGATGAATATCAACTGCTTGGCCCTACAACCTTTGTAAAAGGGTATATAAAAAATTATTGCCGAGAGCTAAAAATTGATCATACACCTATTTTGGCTATGCTACCTGCACCTACAACGCCTGAAAAACCCGTTGATATGCAGAGTTTTTCGCGTCGTACTGAAAAAGAAGCTAACGACAGTCGTTTAATGATTGCCAGCTATATTATTTTAGCCATTGTAATTGGCTCCTCTGCCTTGTGGTGGTGGCAAACTGCTATGCCTATCGAAGAGCAAACAAGTAATATTAATGTTGAAAACTCAATAATGAGTGAACAACAAGAGCAGGCTGCGCAAAGTAATATTGGCGCATCACAGCAGCAAGTTCTGGAAACAAATAATGTAGCATTACCGCAAAGTGAGCAATTAAGTGCGCTACCTAGCGGTAATAGTACAATTAACACCACTACTACAGCCCCTAACGAAGCAAACAATAGTAGTACTATCGTTATGCTTTTTAATGATGAGAGCTGGGTAGAAATTTATGATGCCGAAGGTGAAAAAATTGCGTTTGGAGTAAAAAAAGCAGGCTATGAAATGACCTTAACAGGCATAGCTCCTTTTTCGGTTGTGCTGGGTAAGCATGATGCAGTTAATATTACTCTAAACGGTGAAGCTGTTGACCTATCAGCTTTTCCAAAAAATCGTTTAGCTAAATTTAAATTACCACTAGCAGAGTAGCCGCTATGTTTTCAGAATCCCCAATAAAACGCAGAAAATCAACCCGTATTAATGTTGGTAATGTACCTATAGGTGATGGCGCGCCCATTGCCGTGCAGTCAATGACTAACACCGACACTATGGATGTAGATGCAACCGTAGCGCAAATTCAGGCAATACAAGATGCCGGCGCCGATATAGTGCGCGTATCTGTGCCAACTATGGACGCCGCTGAAGCGTTTAAAAGTATTAAAGAGCAAGTAACTATACCGTTAGTAGCCGATATTCACTTTGATTACCGTATTGCCTTAAAAGTAGCAAAATATGGCGTAGATTGTCTGCGTATTAACCCAGGTAATATTGGCAGCGAAGAGCGAATTAGGGCTGTGGTAGATGCGGCTCGCGAGCACAACATTCCTATTCGTATTGGTGTAAATGGCGGCTCATTAGAGCGCGATTTACAAGAAAAATACGGCGAGCCTTCGCCCGAGGCATTATTAGAGTCGGCAATGCGCCATGTAAACATATTGCGCCGTTTAGACTTTGATCAATTTAAAATATCAGTAAAAGCGTCTGACGTGTTTTTAGCTGTAGGTGCTTATCGCTTGCTAGCAAAAGAAATAGACCAACCTCTGCATTTAGGTATCACCGAAGCCGGTGGCATGCGCTCAGGCTCAGTTAAATCTGCAGTCGGTTTAGGCATGTTACTTGCCGAAGGAATTGGCGATACGCTACGTGTTTCGTTGGCAGCCGATCCGGTGCAAGAAATTAAAGTTGGTTTTGATATTTTAAAATCACTGCGTATTCGTTCTCGCGGTATTAACTTTATTGCTTGCCCTAGCTGCTCTCGCCAAGAGTTTGATGTAGTTAGCACCATGAACCAATTAGAAGAGCGCTTAGAGGATATTATTGAACCGGTTTCGGTCTCAGTGATTGGCTGTGTAGTAAACGGCCCTGGCGAAGCATTGGTAAGTGATATTGGTTTAGCCGGCGCTAGTCGTCGCTCAGGATTATATATTAATGGCGAACGCCAAAAAGCCCGCATAGATAACAATAATATTGTTGAACAACTTGAAGGCTACGTGCGCGATTTTATTGCAAAAAAACAAAACCAAACACCTATCGATATTAAAATCGTTGAGTAACACCTTTAATTAGTTAGTTTGGCCTTTATTTAAATTGTGCTATCGCTGGGTAACTTAGCAATAGCGCGCCTCTAAGCTCGCATTTACGTGTAAATTAGGGTTATAATATCGGGTCAATTTTTTTAGTTTTATGTTGTCGCAGTCAAGCATTGTACAACAACAGTTTTTAGGATTTAGCAGTGGCAAAACAAATTCAAGCAGTTCGCGGTATGAACGATTGCCTACCAGGCGATACTCAAGTTTGGCAAAAAGTAGAAAATATTTTACGCGAAACCGTTGCGTCGTTCGGTTATCAAGAAATTCGTTTTCCAATTGTAGAATCAACCGACCTATTTAAACGCTCTATTGGTGAAGTAACCGATATAGTAGAAAAAGAAATGTACACCTTTGCCGATCGTAATGGCGACTTACTTACGCTTCGCCCAGAAGGCACCGCTGTGTGTGTACGCGCAGGAAACGAAAATGGCTTACTGTATAACCAAGAGCAACGCCTTTGGTATATGGGCCCAATGTTTCGCCATGAACGTCCGCAAAAAGGCCGCTATCGCCAGTTTCACCAATTTGGTTTAGAAACCTTTGGTATTGCGAGTGCCGACATAGATGCAGAAGTTATTTTACTTACAGCGCAATTATGGGAATCGTTTGGGATTAGCGAACATGTACGTTTAGAGCTTAACTCGTTAGGTTCAAACGAAGCACGTGCCAATTACCGTGATGCACTGGTTGCCTATCTTGAGCAACACCTTGATGTACTAGACGAAGATTCAAAACGTCGCATGTATTCAAACCCGCTACGTGTACTTGATAGCAAAAACCCTGACGTGCAAGCAATTTTAATTAATGCACCTAAGCTATCTGAGCATTTAGACACTGAATCAAAAGAACATTTTGCAAATTTATGTGAACGTTTAGACGCAGCCGGCGTCAAATACACGATTAACGAAAAACTGGTACGTGGTTTAGATTATTACAACCGCACTGTGTTTGAATGGATCACCGACAGCTTAGGCGCGCAAGGTACTGTGTGTGCCGGTGGCCGTTACGATGGCTTAGTTGAGCAACTTGGTGGAAAATCGACCCCTGCAGTAGGTTTTGCAATGGGCCTTGAGCGCTTAGTGCTACTGCTACAAGCACTTGAGTGTGTAGGTGATATTCGTCGTAATGCTGATGTATATTTAGCATCAATGGGCGACAAAGCCAGTATTCAAGCACCTATTATTGCAGCGACGCTTCGACGCGATGTGCCAAACTTACGCGTTATGGTGCATGCTGGCGGCGGCAACTTTAAAAAACAATTAAAACGTGCTGATAAAAGCGATGCACTCGTTGCCGTTATTATCGGTGAAGATGAATTAGAACAAGGCGTTGTGACCATTAAGTATTTACGCGAGCGTAAAGAACAAGTCACATTAGAATTAGAACAAGCTAAAGCGCTATTAGCAGAGCTTATTAATAGCTAATATTTTAATAAAAGCATATTAATGCCAAAGCTATCACAGAGGTAAAAATGGATATTTATTCAACAGAAGAACAACAAGCCGAAGCCATAAAGCGCTTTTTCCGTGAAAACGGCCTTTCTCTTGCACTAGGTGTAATTGTAGGTTTAGGTGGTTTATATGGCTGGAAAGCGTATAACCAAAACCAAATTACCACAGCTGAGCAAGCATCAGACGCTTACACAACATTGGTTTCAGGCGAAAGTGTATTATCGTCAGCTGATACGTTTATTAGCGAAAATAAAGATACCAACTACGCAACGTTAGCTGCATTTGTAGCGGCTAAAGATGCTGTAGAAGCAAATGACCTAGACGCTGCAAGCGAAAAGCTAAGCTGGATAGTGTCTAACGTAAAAAACGATGAATTAAAAGCCATTGCTATTACACGCCTAGCTCGCGTTCAAATTGCCCAGCAGCAGTATGATGAAGCGCTAACGTCGTTAAATGCATCATTACCTGACGCATTTTCTGCCAATGTTGCAGAGCTTAAGGGTGATATTTACACTAAGCAAGGCGACAAAAAACAAGCTCGCGCAGCATATCAAGCAGCGGTTGATGCCGGTGGACTAACCAGTAATCCACTATTACAAATTAAGTTAGATGACCTAGCAGTAACAAGCCCAGCGGCATAAGGTTTTAGCTATGAAAAAAATAACAATCGCAACGCTTGCGCTTTGCATGGCAACTTTAATGGGTTGCTCGTCAAGTGATGACGAAGAAGAACTGGTTCTGCCTGAAATAGCCAACCAGTTCGAAACTAATATTGTATGGCAAGAATCAATTGGTAATGGTGTAGAGCATTATTTTTCACGCTTATCACCTGCTGTATATAAAGATACCGTATACGTTGCTAACCGCGAAGGCCAAGTAAAAGCACTTAAGCTAGAAAATGGCGATACGCTATGGAAAAGCGATGTGCGCCAAGATGTATCGTTTTGGCCATGGGCCGATAACGATAGTGCAAAATTATCGGGCGGAATATTACAAGCTTATGGTAAAATATATTTAGGTTCGGAGCATGGCTATGTTATTGCTCTAGATCGTGAAACTGGTGAAGAAGTTTGGCGTAAAAACGTACCCGGTGAAGCACTTTCAAAACCAGCTGCCGGTGACGGTTTGGTATTTGTAAATTTAGCTTCGGGTAAGTTATTAGCCCTTCATCCTGATACGGGTGAAGAACGCTGGCGCTTTGAGCAAGAAGTACCTGCGCTAACCTTACGTGGACAAAGCGCGCCTACTGTTGCAAATGGTGGTGTATTAGTTGGCCTAGAAACCGGCAAATTAAGCGTATTAATTTCAGACAGTGGTTACTCTGCATGGAGTGCCGAAATTGCAGTTGCTAAAGGTGCTTCAGAGTTTGAGCGTCTAGTTGATGTAGACACACAACCACTTATTAGCGGCCCATACGCTTATGCTATTGCTTATAATGGTAACCTAGCGGCAGTTGATATTCGTTCTGGTAATATTGTATGGAAACGTGAATACAGCAGTTACCGAGATATTGCCATGGATGCACAAAGTATTTATGTAGTAGATAGCAACGGTGTTATTTACGCATTGGATAAAGATTCAGGTATTGAACGTTGGAGCCAACCCGCTCTACGTGGTTGGTATTTAACAGGCCCTGCAGTTGCAGGTGAATATTTAGCGTTAGGGGATCAAGAAGGTAACCTACATTGGCTAAATAAAGTCACTGGCGAGCTAGTATCTCGTGAAGACTTTGACAGTTCAGGCTTTTTTGTTGAGCCTGTTGTTGCCAACGATAAACTGATTTTATATACCCGAGATGGGGAAGTTAGTGCGGTACAAATACCAAACTAACTTATGATTATTAGTATAACCCACTAATAGTTAATTATTTTTTGTAAGGCTTCGCAACGCGAAGCCTTTTGTTGTTTTTTAAAGAGGTAGTTTATGCTTCCCGTGATCGCTCTAGTGGGGCGACCCAATGTGGGCAAATCCACATTATTTAACCGTTTAACACGTACTCGTGACGCGCTCGTAGCCGATTTTCCAGGTTTAACTCGTGATAGAAAATATGGCCAAGCAAATTACGATGGCTATGAATTTATCGTGGTAGACACGGGCGGTATTGATGGTTCTGAAGAAGGCATTGAAATCGAAATGGCTGATCAGTCTCTGCTCGCCATTGAAGAAGCCGATATAGTACTGTTTTTAGTTGATGCCCGTGTAGGTATGACAGTAGCTGACCAAGCCATTGCTAATCACTTGCGCAAGCAAGAGAAAAAATGCTTTGTGGTTGCTAACAAAACCGACGGTATTGACGCCGATTCAAACTGCGCTGAGTTCTATCAATTATCGCTGGGCGAAATTCATCATATTGCTGCATCACATGGCCGTGGTATTACGTTATTACTTGAACAAACGCTACAGCCTTTAATTGCTGAATTAGCGGCGCTTGATGAAGATGTAAGTAACGATGATGAAGAGCTTATCGATTTATACCAAGAAGACAGTGAAGATGACTCTCATCAAGCATTTGCAGACAAACCTGTAAAGCTAGCCATTATTGGTCGTCCTAACGTAGGCAAGTCAACACTTACCAACCGTATACTCGGGGAAGAACGTGTAATTGTTTACGATATGCCAGGCACAACCCGCGATTCTATTTATATTCCGATGACCCGTAACGACAAAGAATATATTTTAATCGACACAGCTGGTGTGCGTAAGCGTAAAAAAGTAAGCGACGTGGTTGAAAAGTTCTCAGTGATTAAAACCCTACAAGCAATTGAAGACTGTAACGTAGTGTTATTAGTCGTTGATGCTCGTGCGGGTATTTCTGATCAAGATTTAAGCTTATTAGGTTTTGCACTTAACTCTGGCCGTTCACTGGTTATTGCGGTGAACAAATGGGATGGCTTAGACGATTATGTTAAAGATCGTATTAAATCAGAACTAGATCGTCGCTTAGGCTTTATCGACTTTGCCCGCCTGCACTTTATATCGGCATTACACGGTACTGGCGTAGGTCATTTATTTGAGTCGGTAGATGAAGCTTACGAGTCAGCTACTAAGCGTATAAGCACCGCAATGTTACGTCGTATTATGGACATGGCACAAGCGGATCATCAGCCACCACTTGTTCGTGGTCGCCGTGTTAAGCTTAAATATGCGCATGCCGGTGGTTATAACCCACCACGTATCGTTATTCATGGTAACCAAGTTCATGATTTACCTGATAGCTATAAACGCTACCTAATGAACTACTACCGTAAAGCACTGAAAATTATGGGCACACCTATCAAAATCGAATTTAGAGAAGGTGATAACCCATTTGCCGGACGTGTTAATAAAATAACACTATCGCAAAAGCGTAAAATTCGTGCGTTTAGTAAAGAAAACCGTAACAAATAGGTACTAGGTACTAGGTACTAGGTACTAGGTACTAGGTACTAGGTACTAGGTACTAGGTACTAAAATATTAAATGGCGTACATTAAATGTACGCCATTTTTTTGTTTAAAATAAAGTATTACGCAACCGCTTTATGAATAAGCCTAACTAACGGTTCGGGTAATGTTACATTACCAGCAAGCACAAAATCACGCGCCTCTACTGACATTTTTTGCCACGTACGGCGAATAATGCCAAGCCATTTTTGTTCATCATAATCTGGTTTGGTACTGGTAAAGGCCAACATATAATGTTCAATAAACACCAAACTTGCAATATCCTCCACTAACTGACTGTCTGGGTTGCGTTTAATATCTTGCTTAGCTACCGCGGCATAAGCTCATCGGCATTAGGGTTAAAACGCGCTAACATTTCGCTCATACGAGTTGCGTATAAACTTTCTTTTGGCAGGCTCTGAGCATTATATATTTCAGTATTAGGGTCTTGGCTATTTGCTTGATCAATTAAAGTTATTACTTGGTTAAGCATTGTTTTATTAGGTGCGCTATTTAGCATGGTACTTATATTTAACTTGAGTTTACTTTACACCATTCTAAGCCGCTCAAAACGAATAAGCGAGTACTGAACGTTAACCGCACTAACGAAGTGTTATCTATAAACAGCACGTGTTAACCTTGAACGATAAAAATTAACTCGCTAAAACGAGATAAACATGTTCAAAAAAAGTATTTTAGCTATTTGCTTAACCCTAGTTTCGCTGCCAAGTATGGCTGATAACAATGCCGATTTAAAAAATATAATTGATAAACATTGGCAACACGCCCAAGCCGAAAAAATATTTTTTCGTACCGATCCCGACGGCTGGAAACCCAATGGCAAGTTAGCTAATTGGACCGAGCACGCTATTGCTCAGCGTCAACTGTACAATGATGCCGTGCTCGACAATTTAAAAAACATTGATCCTAGCAAGCTCAGCGACGCGCAGTTGATGAATTACCGATTATTTAAATATGAACGAGAAACCGAGCAACAAAGCTATCTATTTCAGGATAAGTATTTTCCAGTAAACTTTTTAAGCGGCTGGCATACCTACTTTGCTGAAGCACCGGCTAATATGGCATTTTTAACTGCTAATGATTATGATCACTTTTTAGTCAGCCTTGCCGACTACCCTCGTTTTAATCAAGAAAACATTAACTTGATGAAAGCTGGGATTAAAAATGGTTATACGCATTACTGTAAAACCTTTGAAAATTACAGCAGTAGCATTAGCGCTCATATCGTTAAAAAACCTGAGAACAGCGCCTTATACGAGCCCTTTACCCGTATTCCGAGTACGTTTAGTGCAGAGCAAAAAGCCACATATCAAAACAAAGCAAAAGCTTTAATTAGCTCAAAAGTAGTACCCGCTTATCAGCATTTTTACGACTTTTTTGAAAACGATTACATGCCTAATTGCAGAGCCGAGCCTGGTATTTCAAGTGTTAAAGATGGCCTTGATTACTACAAATATACGGTAAATTATTACACCACCACCAATGCCACGCCAAAACAAATACACGAACTTGGCTTAAAGGAAGTCGCACGTATAAAAACGCAAATGCAAAACATCATTGATAAAGTGGGCTTTGATGGCACTTACGCTGAGTTTTTAGAGTTTTTAGCGAACGACAAGCAATTTTACGCAACAGACGCGCAAGACTTGCTCGAAAAAACCGCTTTCATTACCCAAAAAATGTATGGCAAGTTACCTACCTATTTTGGCCATTTACCGCGCAACACCTTTACGATTAAAGGCTCAGCAAGTCGCGGCGCGTTTTATATGCCACCACCTGATAACCGCTCACCAGGTACTTATTTTTTAGCTTCAACACCTAAAATACAGCCTTTATATAACCTAGAGGCACTGAGTTTACACGAAGCAATTCCTGGGCATCATTTACAAAATGCCGTTGCCATGGAGTTAAATGTACCCCAGTTTAGACGAACACTTAGCCACTCTGCATTTGGCGAAGGTTGGGGCTTGTACAGCGAACGTTTAGGCAAAGAAGCCGGATTTTATCAAAACCCTTACAGCGACTTTGGCCGTTTGGGCTACGAAATGTGGCGCGCAGTGCGTTTAGTGGTTGATACCGGTATTCATGCCTTTGGCTGGAGCCGCCAAAAGGCTATTGACTACTTGGCAGATCACACAGCCTTGCCGCAAAGTGCGGTTGAGGATCAAATAGATCGTTATATTTCTTGGCCAGGCCAAGCACTGTCTTACAAAATGGGCGAGCTAAAAATACGTGAACTGCGCGCAAAAGCCGAAAAAGAGCTAGGTGCTAAGTTTGATATACGCCAGTTTCACGACACTGTTATCGGCCAAGGTTCACTGCCAATGGCGGTGTTAGAAGCGGTAATAAATGAATGGATTGCACAGCAAAAGTCCGTTATTTGATGTCTGTGGCGCTGAACATTACTCAGCGCCTTTAACCTGCAAGCCCACTCGATTATTAAGGTAGGTTTTTTGTAAGATCTTGCGCAAGTGTGCCCGCTGGTTTTTCAACCATACGTGTTAGTTCTTTGCCATTTTGGCTAACTATAATAGTAGGTGTGTATTGTAAATTATGAGCCTGTGCTACGCCGCTAGCATCTTGCTTGTTGTACCCTACGGCTACAAATTTAATACTCTCTAATTGTACTTTCGACTGTTCAAGCAGTTTAATTAAACGCGGAACTTCGCGCGCGCTATCATGGCACCAAGTACCAAATAATACGGTTAACTCCTTCCCCTTTAATTTTTGTATTAGCGTAATATCTTGTTTGCTAGGGGTAAAGTTTTTATATTGCTGAGCAAAGTTATCATATTCTGCAAGTAAATCTGCCGCGCTAATACCCCCAGTATAAGGCGCTGTAGCCCCAAAAGTGGACAGTGGCAAACACAGAAAAAAGAATAAAACTAATTTTTTAAACATTAAGGCGCCTTTTTGTATTAATACTGTGAGTGTTTTATTTACTCGATTTAAGAGTATAAGTTAAGTTCATATATGGCTATTTTACAACCAAAGAAAGTCAATAGCATTACTATAATCAAGCCATTATTTATTGTTATCCATAAAAAAGTTTACTTGCGATAACTGCGTTAAATACTCTCGTCTTGCATCTTTATCTTGCGCTAATTTGTCTAAATCACCAATTAATGTAACTAACTTATTATGTGAATAATGGTTGGTATTTTTAAAATCATCTGGCTCACCAATCTCGTTTATACGTTCTTTTTTATCCATTTTGTGGCTGTTTTCGTTGTTTTCAAGCCAAATATCGTTAATAAGGCGAATGTTACTTTCGTTAGTGGTTTTTTCAGTAAGTGCCATTTTTAGCTCATACTGCGATTTATCTTGGTTGTATTGATAGGTTTTTTTATCAATATCTATTTGCTGGTATTGGTCAAGCCCAACTAACTCGTTATTTTTAACGGCGGTATTAATATTGTAACTTTCTTCGCTGTCGTAATAATCGGGCCGGGTATTCTGGTAGTCAAAATGGCTACTTACGTTTTTACTTTGCGTAACCCCTTTTAGCTCACCTGACTTTTGTTGCTCGGTGGCTTGGCTTAGCGCAACGTTACTTTTAGGCTGATAGTCGCCTCTGTCCATGGCAAACTCAAATTTTGCATCAAAATCAGCTAACTTAGAAATACCCGCCCCTAAAGAATTTTGCGTACTGTTGCCAAGCCCTTGATAGCGAGGATCGTTCGTGATCATGTTATCGACTAAATCGGCAACCATAGCGCGCCCGTCATTAAATTGCTGCGTTGCTAGTGACTCTAACTTGCTATAACGCTGCGCTGCTGAGGACATGCTCGTAAATGCGCCTTTAAATAAAGCAAAGCCTTGCTGCATATTTGCATCGCCTTTTTTACCAAATGCAGACGCTTTCTCGTCGCTACTATTGTGGCGGCTATCTTCAAGGTTTTTATCTAATGAGGCAAGATACTGCTGCATTTGCTGGTTATCTTTAGCGCCTACCGTTGCCATATCTAAAGTAAAGTCGATTTTATTAGCGCCGCGATCCGATTTAAATACCAGCGCTTGCTGCTGCATACTTTCATCTATGCTGTAGCTAAAATCAAGATTGTTTTCAGTAGATAAAACGCTCTCACCTTCGGTCGTTGAAAAAGACACATCAAAACCAGATAACTGCTGATGATTAAAATCTGCTAAAAAGTCTAAGTTCATATCGCCTTGGTTTACCGGCACATAACGGCTGTTAGCATATTGACTGACTTTAAAAAACTCATCAGCCATTTCACCTACACCTGCAAGTACTTCAGTTAGCGCCTGATGCTCAGCCTCTGACAAATCCCCTTCTACTTCATAGCTAAGGCTAAAATTATCAGCCGTTTTACCAGCACTTTCATCATAACCTTGCGATGAGTTAAAGGTAATATTAATAATATCGCCTTCTTTGGTTTTTACTGATAATTGAAAGCGGTAGTTATCGTCATCCTCCTGCTTGCTGCGATTAATACTCTCCATATAAGGGTTAAGCGCACGCTCAACACGCTGCTGACTAGAGGCTAAAAATGATGTTTGTTGATGCCCTAATTGCCCCAGGTTAAATAAAATATCACTGGTGTTGGCGTAAGCCCCCTGAATATCTGTTACCGATTTATTTAAGCGTTGTATGAGCTTATCGCTATGCTCATTTTTAAGTAGCCCTTCTTGCTGACTCGTTATTACAGTACGTATAGCTAACTCTTCAGCGCTGTAGTGGTAGCTCGATATATTTGCTTTTTTTGCAGGAGTGATCAGCACCGAAAGTTGCTGTTGCAGTAATTGGGCAACTTTTTCGTCGCTAAACTGACTGAGAAAATCGGACGTTATTTTGGGTGATAGCTCTGTTGCTAACTCTGGTATTAATTTTGGCGCTATTTCGAGTGGGCTATGTTGCAGTTTGCTGCTAAGGGTATGGTTTGCATTATCAACTGGCAGTACTTGCTTTGTCGCTAAACTAGAGTGGTTATTTAACCCATTGTTAATCATGATCATCCTTAATCGCAAACTGCTATTAAGTATATATCGGTCGGCCAACTAAAAACTTGAGCGATTTATAACCTTGTTACTTAAATTACAAATAAAGTAACAAGGTTATCTAGGGCGTGTTGATCTTTGCGGATTAAAACTCGCTCTATTTAGGGGAGTTTAATCACTAATTTTAGCGATTAATTGTGCCTTAACTTGGCTTATCGGTCACGGCTCCGGTAGAGGCTGAGCTTACTGTTCTGGCATATTTTGCTAGTAATCCGCGGGTGTATTTTGGCGCAGGTTGTTGCCAACGTTGTTTCCTACTGGCCATTTCTTCATCAGTAATATTAAGAGTCATTTCACGGCTTTGCGCGTCAATAGTAATGCTGTCACCATTTTCTACTAGTGCAATGGCGCCGCCTTCGTAAGCTTCTGGTGTAACGTGCCCCACAACAAAACCCCTACTACCACCTGAAAAACGACCATCGGTAATAAGCGCCACATCGTTACCTAAACCTTTACCCATAATAGCTGAAGTGGGGCTTAGCATTTCACGCATACCTGGGCCACCTTTAGGACCTTCATAGCGAATTACTACAACGTCTCCGGCTACTACTTGCCCATCTATAATAGCGGCAAAACCTTGCTCTTCTGAGTCATATACTTTTGCGTTGCCGGTAAAGCGTAAACCCTCTTTACCCGTAATTTTTGACACTGCCCCTTCTGGCGCTAAGTTGCCAGCTAATATAACTAAATGACTGTCTTTTTTAATCGGCTTATCAAAAGGTAAAATAATATTTTGCCCTGCTGGGTAATCTGCTACATCGGCTAAATTTTCGGCCATGGTTTTGCCTGTCACTGTCATACAGTCACCGTGCAGCATACCGGCATCTAATAAACGCTTCATCAGTGGCTGAATGCCACCAATTTCAATCAACTCCGACATTAAATATTGACCGCTTGGGCGCAAGTCTGCAATTACTGGTGTTTTATCGCCAATACGCACAAAGTCATCCAATGTTACTTCAACGCCTACCGCATCAGCCATAGCAATTAAATGCAGCACCGCATTGGTTGAGCCGCCTAAGGTAATGATCAGCGTAATTGCATTTTCAAACGCTTTTTTGGTCATAATATCGGAAGGTTTAATGTCATGCTCTAGCAAATAAACAATCGCTTTACCCGCATCAATACAGTCTTGTTTTTTGTTTTGTGAAATAGCATTTTGCGCAGAACTATTTGGCATACTCATGCCTAAAGCTTCAATTGCTGAGGCTAACGTATTTGCCGTGTACATACCACCACAAGAACCAGCCCCTGGTATGGCTGTTTTTTCAATATGTTCTAATTGCGTAATTGGAATATCGCCTGCCGCGTAGCTGCCCACCGCTTCAAATACCGAGACTATATCGGTATGATTTTCACCGGGTAAAATTGTACCGCCGTACACAAATATAGAGGGGCGGTTTAAACGTGCTAAACCCATTAAACAACCCGGCATATTTTTATCACAACCGCCAATAGCAATAATACCGTCGTGGCCCATACCCGCCGATACCGCTTCTATTGAATCGCAAATTACTTCGCGTGATACTAAAGAATATTTCATCCCTTCGGTGCCCATAGAAATACCATCGGATACGGTAATGGTATTATATATAACGCTTTTCGCACCGGCGCTATCTACGCCTTTACCCACTTCTTCGGCAAGTGTATTAATGTGCATATTGCACGGCGTTACCATAGACCATGTAGAGGCAATACCAACTTGAGACTTTTTAAAATCGTCATCATTAAAACCTACCGCTCGTAACATAGAACGACTAGGAGCCTGAGCGCTACCATCTACAATTTTTTGTGAATATTTACGTGGTTTTTCAGAAGTCATTTCTTACCTTACCTACTTTTTACAAGGTTTATTAATAGAATAAATTATAAAAACAAGCCCCACCTTGCATAATTAATGCGGTAGGGCTTGCTATAATAGATGGTTTTAACTTTTAAAGCAGTTAAAGTTTACAGACTTGTAATCGCTTTAAGGCAAATAGCTTTTACCCATTAAATAGCTGTCAACCTCACGCGCGCAGCGTCGACCTTCATCTATTGCCCACACAATTAAGCTTTGTCCGCGACGACTATCGCCTGCGGCAAATACGCCAGGCTTGCTTGTAGCAAACTTATCGTACTGTGCTGCAATATTAGAGCGAGCATCTTGCTCTAAACCAAATTGTGCAACAAGGCCACCTTCTGGCCCCATAAAGCCCATAGCAATCAGTACTATATCGGCAGGAATTATCTTTTCACTGCCCGCTACTTCTTGTGGCACCATTTGCCCTTTATCGTTAAGTTGCCAAGTAATATCTACAGTGTGCACAGCTTTAACATTACCTTGCCCGTCACTTTCAATTTTTTTAGTCATCACTAAATATTGACGTGGATCTTGGCCTTGTACTGCAATAGCTTCTTTTTGGCCGTAATCAACCAACAAACGTTTCGGCCATTGTGGCCAAGGATTGCTGCTCTCGTCGCGTTGCTCGGGTGGACGAGGCATAATTTCTAGCTGAATAGCACTTTTACACTGATGGCGAAGCGCAGTACCAATACAATCGGTGCCGGTATCACCGCCACCTATAACCACTACATTTTTGCCTTTCGCATTAATGAACGCTCCGTCTTGATGTTCGCTATCGAGCAAGCTTTTGGTATTGGCTGTTAAAAAGTCCATCGCAAAATGCACACCGTTAAGTTCGCGCCCTGCAACGGGTAAGTCGCGCGGTACTGTGGCACCAATACATAACACGACTGAGTCAAAGTCAGTTTCTAACTGTGCCACACTAATGTCTTTGCCTACTTCAGTATTAGTAACAAAAACAATGCCTTCTTGGGCTAAAATATCAACCCGACGTTGCACTAATTCTTTTTGTAGCTTCATGTTTGGAATACCATACATTAGCAAGCCACCAATGCGGTCGGCGCGCTCATATACAGTAACCATATGGCCAGCTTTATTTAACTGTGCTGCAGCGGCAAGGCCCGCTGGGCCCGAACCAATTACGGCTACATTTTTACCAGTGCGAGATGCAGGTGGCTCAGCAACCACCCAACCTTGCTTAAAGGCATGATCAATAATTTCTTTTTCATGTAACTTAATAGCCACCGGATCGGCGTTAATACCCAGTACACATGCACCCTCACAAGGGGCTGGGCATACACGCCCAGTAAACTCAGGAAAGTTATTGGTTTTATGCAATAGCTCTACTGCATCTTGCCAGCGGCCGCGATAAATTAAGTCATTCCACTCCGGTATTACATTATTTACCGGACACCCAGCTACTGCCGGTGCAAATTCTGATTTTGCCGACTGACAAAACGGCACGCCACAATCCATACAACGCGAAGCTTGCTGCTCTACATCTGCTTGTGGTATTTCTTCATATACTTCCAGCCAGTCAATTAAACGTTCACCTGCGTTACGCTCAGTTGGCAAGGCACGACCTACGTTGATAAACCCTGTTGGATTTCCCATAATATATTCTCCTTGGCAACTTAAGCTTTAGCGCTAGCTATGTTGTTTAAATGAATGTCGAATGCTTCTACGGCAATGTCATACTCTGAGGTGAATTTTCCGCTACTGCGTACATCATTCATATAACCTTGCATGCGTTTGTAATCAACCGGCATTACTTTAACAAAGCGCTTAACATTGCTGTTCCAATCTTTTAATAAATCACTGGCAACATCTGAACCTGTAGCATCAAAATGTTGGCTAATTAAGGCTTTTAATTCGTGGCTTTCAGCGTCGGTATCTACACTTTCAAGTGCGACCATTTCCATATTGCATTTAGCCGCAAAGTCATTATTTACATCAAGTACGTAAGCAACACCGCCCGACATACCTGCAGCAAAGTTTCGACCAGTTGCGCCCAAAATAACCACTTTACCGCCGGTCATGTATTCACAACCGTGATCCCCCACACCTTCAACAACGGCTGTTGCGCCCGAGTTACGTACACAAAAACGCTCCCCCGCTATACCGCGTATAAAGGCGCTACCCGAAGTTGCTCCAAAAAAGGCCACATTACCAATGAGGATATTTTCACTAGCAGCAAACTTAGCTTGTTTACTAGGGTACACCACTAAATTTGCGCCAGAGAGTCCTTTACCAAAGTAGTCGTTGGCATCGCCTTCAAGTTCAAAACGTAAACCCTTGGTTGAAAAACAACCAAAGCTTTGTCCCGCTGAGCCGTTAAACTTAACCTTAATAGTATCTTGCGGTAAGCCATCTGCATGGTACTTTTTAGAGATTTCGTTAGAGATCATCGCCCCTATGGTTCTGTCAGTGTTAATCACATCGTATTCAAGCGCCACACTTTGCCCAGACTCTAGTGCCGCTTGAGCATCTTTGATCATTTTGCGATCGATAATGTCGTCGATTAAATGCTTTTGCTTTATTGATTGATACAGAGTTTCGT
This sequence comes from Pseudoalteromonas sp. MIP2626, assembly GCF_013414205.1. Classification (NCBI taxonomy): domain Bacteria; kingdom Pseudomonadati; phylum Pseudomonadota; class Gammaproteobacteria; order Alteromonadales; family Pseudoalteromonadaceae; genus Pseudoalteromonas; species Pseudoalteromonas sp. MIP2626. The sequence continues at coordinate 25,220 of NZ_JAATTW010000027.1, read as the reverse complement.
TTTCAGCGCATTCTGCTTTGTGTAATAGTGGAGTTAAGTCAACGCCTTGGTATTTCCAATGGTCAACATCTTTGCGCTGTGTAAGGCACTGAGTTTGGCCTACCATTTCTTCAATACTTCTAAAACCAAGCTCAGCCATAATTTCGCGTAAACCTTCTGCCATCATGGTAAAAAAGTTAACTAAAATATCGGCACGACCAGTAAACTTGTCGCGCAGGCCTTTATCTTGTGTGGCAATACCAACTGGGCAAGTATTTAAATGACACTTACGCATCATAATACATCCCTCAACCACCAATGCTGTGGTAGCCATACCATACTCTTCTGCACCAAGTAGCGTTGCAATGGCTAAGTCGCGTGGCGTTTTAAGTTGCCCATCGGTTTGTACCGTAATACGGCTACGCAGTTTATTACGCACCAAAGTTTGATGCGTTTCAGCCAAACCCAGTTCCCACGGTAAGCCCGTATGTTTAATTGAGCTCAGTGGTGACGCACCGGTGCCGCCATCGTGGCCCGCAATCAATACCACATCGGCATAAGCTTTTGCCACACCCGATGCAACCGTACCTACACCCGCTTCTGATACTAATTTAACGTTAATGCGCGCGTCGCGGTTGGCGTTTTTAAGATCAAAAATAAGTTGCGATAAATCTTCAATAGAATAAATATCATGGTGTGGCGGCGGCGAAATCAAGCCCACCCCTGGCGTAGAGCCACGAGTTTTACCTATCCATGCATCTACTTTATCGCCGGGTAATTGCCCACCTTCGCCCGGTTTTGCGCCCTGCGCCATTTTTATTTGTAGCTCATCGGCATTCGCTAAATAATGGCTAGTAACACCAAAACGACCCGAAGCCACTTGTTTAATTCGCGAATTCATCGAATCGCCATTTTCAAGCGCAGTATAACGAATTGGGTCTTCGCCGCCCTCACCGCTGTTACTTTTACCGCCAATGCGGTTCATAGCTATGGCTAAAGTAGTGTGTGCTTCCCACGAAATTGAGCCAAACGACATGGCACCCGAGGCAAAACGTTTAAAAATATTGGCAACCGGTTCCACTTCGCTCAAGGCAATAGCAGGACGATCGCTATTCAATTGTAATAAACCCCTTAAGGTAAAGGCTTCTTTACTTTGATCGTCCACCGTTTTTGCATACTGTTTAAATTGCTCAACATTATTACTGGCTGTTGAATGCTGCAGTAAGCGAATTACCGTGGGATTAAATAAGTGCCGTTCACCATCATGACGCCACGAGTATTCTCCGCCTGTAGGCAGTAGTTTATCTATAGCAATGCGGTTGGCCTCAGGGAAACCCTCACGGTGGCGTAATAGCGCCTCTTGGGCAATTTGATCTAGGCTTAAGCCTTCAATGCGGCTAACCGTACCGGTAAAGTACTGATCAATAACCTCTGAGTTAATGCCTAAGGCTTCAAAAACTTGCGCACCTAAATACGACTGTAGCGTTGAAATACCCATTTTAGAGAAGGTTTTTAACAAGCCGCTGCCTACCGCTTTGGTGTATTTTTGGGTAATTTGTTCATTCGTTAAGTTAGTATCAAGTACGCCTTCATCACGTAAACCATACATGCTCTCTAGGGCTAAATACGGGTTAACTGCCGCAGCGCCATAACCAATAACAGTAGCAAAATGATGCGTTTCGCGTATATCACCCGACTCCAAAATTATATCGGCAGATGAGCGTAGTTTTTCACGAATTAAATAGTGATGCACCGCAGCTGTTGCCAATACCGAAGGTATAGCAACATGGTCGCTGTCTACGCCTCGGTCACTTAAAATAAGTATTTCATAATCATCTTCAACGGCATTTTTGGCATATAAACAAATACGATCCAGTGCTCTTTTTAGTGCGCCTGGCCCACCACTGGCTTTAAAAGTAATGTCGATCGTTTTAGCTTGAAGATGGTTATTATCTATATACTGTAGTTTGCGTAATTGCTCATTAGTTAATACAGGCTGTTCAATTTCAACCTTATGGCAATGCCCAGGTGTTTCATCGAGCAAGTTAAGTGAGCGGCCAATATAACCACGCAACGACATTACCAATTCTTCACGAATAGGGTCGATGGGCGGGTTGGTTACTTGCGCAAATAACTGCTTAAAATAATGTGATAATTGTTGCGGGCGATGCGACAGCACTGCAAGCGGCGTGTCGGTACCCATAGCGCCTAGTGGCTCTTTAGCCGTACCAACCATACCCGCTAGTACTAGGTTAAGATCTTCGCTGGTGTAACCAAATGCTTTTTGTATTTTTCGCAGCTCTGCCAATGGCGGCTGGGCAAAAGACGCGCTAGGAACGGGTAAATTGTCTAATTCAATTTTGTTTTCAGCTAACCAACGAGCATACGGCTGAGCCGAGCTAACGTATTGTTTTACTTCGTCATCACTAATAATGCGACCTTGCTCTAAGTCAGCAATAAATATTTTACCCGGTTGCAAACGCCCCTTTTCAACCACAGTAGATTGATCAACGCACAATGCACCGGTTTCAGAGCCCATCACTAGCGTGCCATCTTCGGTTAACAAGTAACGCGAAGGGCGCAAACCATTACGATCAAGGGTTGCACCAATAACATTGCCATCGGTAAACGATAAAGATGCTGGGCCATCCCATGGCTCCATAATACAGGCATAATACTCGTAAAATGCGCGCTTGGTGGCATCCATATTGGTTTGTGTTTGCCATGCTTCTGGCACCATCATCATCATTACTTGCGCCAAAGACCGCCCGCTGAGCACTAATAGCTCAATAGCCATATCAAGATTAGCCGAATCTGAGTTATCGTTATTACACACCGGATTTAACATATTCAATTCAGCATCGCTAAAATTAACCGAGCTAAACAATGCCTCACGAGCATTCATCCAGTTAATATTACCGCGTACCGTATTAATTTCACCATTGTGGGCTATATAACGAAACGGCTGAGCGCGGCGCCAAGCAGGAAAAGTATTGGTTGAAAAACGAGAATGAAACATCGCCATTCCCGAAATAGTACGCTCGTCTTGCAGATCAAGGTAATACTGGCGCACTTGCTCGGTAGTAAACTGGCCTTTATAAACAATTTTGGTAGATGACATTGAGGTTACATAAAATTCGTCACGTTCGGTGAAATCTAAACCATTAATTTTATGCGAGGTGTATTTACGCAGCACAAACAGCTTACGTTCAAATTCTTGTGCGCTTAGCGCTTGCGGCTTAGCAATAAACACTTGCTCAATATTTGGCTCGCTTTCAAATGAAGCCGCGCCTAACATAGAGTTATCGCCCGGAACATCCCGATACCCTATTAAGGTTAAACCCAGTTCGGCAATATTTTGATTTAGTATTTTTTTACACGCGTCGCTAAGTGCTTTATCGCGCGGGAAAAAAATCATCCCCACACCATAGTTTAAGGCGCTTGGCAGCGTCCACCCTAGCTTTGCGGTTTCTTGACGGAAAAACTCATGAGGAATTTGAATAAGAATACCAGCACCATCACCACTTTTAACGTCAAACCCTGTTCCACCACGATGTTCCATGCAGCTGAGCATGGTGAGTGCATTTTCGATAATATCGTGTGACTTTTTACCCTTAAGGTTAGCGACAAAGCCAATGCCGCAACTGTCATGTTCAAATTCAGCGCGATAAAGACCTTGGGATTTTTTGCTCATATCATTCATTACTTATTCCTATTTCATCAGCCTATTGCTATCAGCTAAATTGTGCTTACTAATTAAGTCATATATTTTTATATACTCGAGGTATGCGCTTATCTCATTCAAAAAATCGTTAAAATGCCTAAAACAGCCACTGTAAAATCTTTTTTGAATTTGTATAGTGCAGTATTTATTAGTGAAAACTTTAATCAAAGGGGGATAAAAACTAGCCGTAAAATAACGCTGAGTCAACTAAGAAATGAATATACATTCAGATTATATGAATATATATAGTCAAAAATAGTTATTAACAGTCCATTTACACTGCATTTAATAACTATGCCTTATGTTTTAAAAAAGCGCATAGTTGATTTGGATGGGTTTGGTCTTTTTAGTTATAAAAGTGCACCACTAAGGCCTGAGGGGCGAAACTAAGGGAGGATTGGTGCATCTTTAAAAAGTAAATAAGCAATAACATTTTTATAATAATTAAAGCGCAGCTGCAATTAATTACTACAAAACAATATTCACGCTAATGGCCGCGCAAAAAAATAAGCTTACCCTATAACAGTAAGTCGCAGTTATGCAAAGGCCAAACAGTGAGTTTGGCTAGGTCTCACCTAAAAAATTAAGCTTAAAAATTAAGCCTAGAATATGTGGTTTCAATCTGCAAAACTCACTTTACCCATAGTAACGCCTGCAATTCCTTGAGCTTTATTATCAAGGTGTAGCTGCTCACCGGCTAAGCATTCGTTAGCTAAAATAGCAAAAAGTACCGCTTCTTTCGCGTCGGGATCAACCCCTAATGCGTGAGTATTTTTAAAACCTTTTATGGCCGGACAAAGCGTTACTAAATGTTGCATTAAGAGTAAATTGTGAATGCCGCCGCCACTGGCATACACCACACTATTGGGCGCCATTTTTACACACGTATTTAGCGCATTGGCAATAACCTCTGCGGTAAAGCGGTTTAAGGTGGCCATTACGTCTTGATGACTTAACTTTTGGGTATTTGAAGCCTGTTGCGCAGCCTCTAAATAAGCCAGATTAAACACTTCAGGGCCAGTAGTTTTTGGCATTTTTAGGGTTAAAAAATGATTGTCGCAAAGCGCTGTTAGTAACGCAGTATTAATAACGCCCGCTTTCGCTATCGCAGCGTTTTCATCGTAATGCATGTTATTAAAATAACGCTGCACATAGGCATCCATAATGGTATTACATGGGCCAATGTCAGAGCTAAATACTGCGTTACTATCGCCATTTTGGGGTAAAAAAGTGAGGTTAGCTATACCGCCCATATTGAGCAAAATACGATTTTCGTCAGAGCTTGAAAAAAATAAATAATCACCATACACGGCAAGTGGTGCGCCCTCGCCGCCTGCTGCTATATGCTTTTGCCGAAAATCGCCAATGGTAGTAATACCTGTAGTAACGGCTATTTGGTCGCTATCGCCAATTTGTAAAGTGCCATTGTTAAAGTCGTTATACTGATGCTGGCTTTTAGGGCAATGGTAAATAGTTTGTCCGTGGCTGGCTATTACGTCTATGTTGGCTGGGTTTATCTGCCAGCTTTTTAAACACTGATTAACCATGTCACCATGTAATTTACCAACCCAAGGGTGCAGTAACGTAAGGTATTCTAAGTTGCATTCACGCTTGGCGAATACCTGCTTTATTTTTGTTTTATAATCATCGCTATAATCAACCGTAGTAAACTTTAAAACCTCAATTTGGGTATGCACACCCGCGGCAGTTATTTTACATAAGGCAACATCAAGCCCATCTAACGAGGTACCACTCATTAGGCCTATAATTAATCGGCTTGGCTTTAACGCACTGTTATAAAGCTTACTAATGTGTGGGTGCATAATAATTTCGCATCTATTGTTGTTAAGTTAATAGCATTCATTTTAGAGTAGTTTAAATAAAAGTTATAGCGCTATAGAAATCAGTTAATCCACTTATAAACTCACCTTAGAGTAAATACTCACACCTTGGGGTTGATTTTTTAACCGTGTGCCCAAAACTCCTGTATTAAGATATACATACTTAACCTGAGCTCTGGTTAAGAGATTTACTAACGTATTGAATCATCGTTATATTTGATTTTATTTTCTCTAGCCAGAGGTTTTCAGTGAAAACAAGGCGAATTTACGCGTCAATAGCTGGCCTATTGCAAGTAAATTCAACGCAGTTAGCGCTGAAAATAGCTGCTTGAGATAAGTTTATTATCCGGAGCTCAGGTTTCTTACTACTTATCTGCGCATTATTGTTTAGTTTCAACTTTGCTTTAAACACAAACTAAAACATTCAGATCAAAGTAGTTCACTCATCTATTGGAGATTTTATATGTCAGTAACCAGTCGACAACTCACGTTAGCATTACGCCCACACGGTGCTCCTACCGATGAAAACTTTGCATTAAAAACACTAGAGCTGCCGCCATTAAAAAATGGTGAAGTATTACTGCGTACCATTTACTTATCCCTTGACCCTTACATGCGTGGCCGCATGAGCGACGCTAAATCGTATGCCGACCCAGTAAATGTTGGCGACGTGATGGTTGGGGCAACTGTATGCCAAGTTCAAGAGTCTAAAAACGACTCCTTTAGCGAAGGCGAATGGGTATTGGCTTACACTGGTTGGCAAGACTACGCTATTAGCAACGGCGAAGGGTTAATGCAATTAGGCAAAGAGCCTGCTAATCCTTCGTATGCACTAGGTATTATGGGAATGCCGGGCTTTACCGCTTATATGGGATTACTTGATATTGGTGCACCTAAAGCAGGTGAAACCGTGGTCGTTGCTGCAGCAACAGGCCCTGTGGGCGCTACCGTTGGCCAAATTGCAAAAATTAAAGGCTGTAGAGTCGTCGGCGTTGCCGGTGGCAGTGAAAAATGTAAGCACGCAGTAGAAGTATTAGGTTTTGATGCCTGTATTGATCACAAAGCAGATAATTTTGCACAGCAACTTGAACAAGCCTGTGATAATGGTATTGATGTTTATTATGAAAATGTGGGCGGCAAGGTATTCGACGCCGTATTACCCCTTCTCAATACATCAGCACGCGTACCTGTGTGTGGTTTAGTGTCGCAGTATAATGCAACCAGCTTACCAGAAGGCCCTGATCGTTTGGGTATGCTAATGGGGCAAATACTCTCTAAGCGTATTAAGATGCAAGGCTTTATTATTTTTGACGATTATGGCCATCGTTATGATGAGTTTGCAACCGCTATGCAGCAATGGCTACAAGATGGAAAAATTCAATACCGCGAACATATAGTAGAAGGCATCGAAAATACCATTACTGCCTTTAACGATATGATCAGCGGGAAAAACTTCGGTAAAACCGTAGTTAAAATTAACAGCCCACTTTAAATTTAATGCGTTGTTATCTGTAGAAAATGGCAACGCAACAAGGATTACTATGATCAAGCTACATCATTTAAATAAATCACGCTCAAAACGTATTATCTGGTTACTAGAAGAATTAGCCGTAGATTATGAAATAGTTGCTTACCAACGTAATAAAGACACTTTTTTAGCCCCAGATGAACTTAAACATATTCATCAGCTTGGTAAGTCGCCGGTGATAGAAGATGATGGGATTATTGTTGCCGAGTCGGGCGCAATTACCGATTACCTCATTACTAAATACGGTAACGGAAAGTTTGCACCTAAAGCAGGCACTAGCGATTATGTTGATTATCAGCAATGGCTACACTTTGCCGAAAGCTCAGCTATTTTACCGCTGCTGCTTAAAATGTTTGTATTAAAAGATGGCGCTAAAACCCAGTTTTTAGAAGGTTACGCCGACGCCGAAACAGCTAAAGTAATAAGCTACTTTAACGATCGCCTAGAAGGCAAGCGTTACTTAGTAGGCGACACCCTAACCGGCGCCGATTTTATGATGTCGTTTATTGTCGAAATCGTTAAAAACTCAGGTCAACTAGCACACTTTAAAAACCTAGTTAAGTACGATGAGCAATTACAAAGCCATGAGAAGTTTCATACCGCACAAGAGCTTGAAGCTAAATACGATTAATAATCGGCTGCTATTAGCTTTACAGTTATACCAATTGCATTAAGTTAGTACACATTTAAAAAGGGCCTTGGGCCCTTTTTACGTTTGCTGTAATAATTTAAATTCCGCCTAGCTCGCGCTCGGTAATACACTCATCTGACGCCATTTCAAATTCGCGACACACTAACGGGCGGTTTTCGTAAATAGAACACATGAGTGTGTTGCGATCGAGGGCTTGGCACCAGCCATCATCGGCACGTTTCATTACTTCGCTGCCCCATTTATCGTATTCAATATAATGAAATGGCACACCGGTATCTGTCACTATGCGTACTTCTAATTGGCAGCAACAGGCTTGGCAATTAGCACACGTAACAGGCTCTGGGGTGGTGGTGAGGTTTTTAACCGGAATAACAATTTGAGGCATAGTGGCTTAATAAAATAAAGTAAGCCACTAGGATACACCAACTAAGCTCAAATCGGCAGAGTAAATCTATCTCTAGGGGCTATTTTAAAGGCTAACTAGGTTAAATTTAGCTAATATTATGCTAGCTGACGCGCCAGTAATTTCGCTTTAATATCACTGTAGCGCATCGCTTCACACAGCGCAAAACCACTCAATTGGCGCACTTTATTGCGTGCAAATAAAGGCACGCTCATGCCCGCTAAAAAGCGACATTGGGTTTCTACACCTACGTTATTAATGCCTTTACTGGCTAGATGCTGTAAAAACTCATCTACTTTTTGATAAATTACACTCTCATCAACAACATCTGCTTGCACTGAATATTCAAGCTTAACACTGTGGCCTCTGCATACTGAGCAATGGCCGCATTGCTGGGGCGCATTTTGATCGTCAAAATAACGGGCAAGGTTGTAGCTTAAACAGCTTTGCAACTCAAAAAAGCGTACCAATGCAGCTATACGTTTTATTTCGGCTTGTTCTTTATCGGTAAAATAATCATGCAGTTGCTGCGCAAGTTCAGGGTTGTTTATCACCTCACTATGCACTTTATACACTTGGGTAATACGTTTGGTTTCTAGGGTAATAAGCTGTTTTTCGGCTAAGTAGTCAAGCGCCGCAACCACTCGTTTTCGATCGACTTGCGCGGCTTGTGTCAGGCTATCAAAATTAAGCGTGCCCCATATCTTTTTAAAATCGGTATGGCTAAATATTTGCGTTAAAAATGCTTGGCGCTGCTCATCAAACTGGCCTAGCAACTCGTTTTTATCAACCAAAAACTTATATTTAAAATCGGCGTAGTAAGCGTATTGCGGCGTAATTGCACCTTGCATTTCTAGCTGTACTAACAAAGTTTTAAGCGCAAGTTGCCTAATATTACTGTCGCTTGAAAGGCTATATTCTTGCATTTCCCATTGCTGCTGCGAGCTGTGGTGCTGGCGAATATCGTTAATTACATGCTCAATACCGCTTAGCTCTGGGGTGTCGCCATACACAAAGTTCTCTACAGTATTTAACCCATCAAGGTTGGCTAAGGTAAAACACTGTGACGGGTTACCATCGCGCCCTGCTCGGCCTATTTCTTGGCTGTAGTTTTCAATCGATTTAGGTAAGTCGTAATGAATAACAAAGCGAATATCGGCTTTATCTACGCCCATTCCAAAAGCAATCGTAGCCACTACTACATTAATTCTACCACCCATAAAGTCATCTTGAATTTGCCATCTAAGTGTATCTTCAAGCCCAGCATGATACGCCACAGCTTGCAGCCCTTGATTGCTAAGCATATTAGCCACTTGTTCGGCACTTTGCTGCAAGGTAACATACACAATACCTGGGCCATTTTGTGCGCTAATAATGTTAGCAAGCTCGGTATTTTTATCCGCCGTTTTTACACTCAGCACACTTAAGTCTAAATTAGCGCGGTAAAAACCGGTTTGTACAATGCATTCTGGGGCAATGGCAAAGCGCTCGGCCATATCGCGCTTTACTTTTTTAGTCGCGGTGGCGGTTAATAATAATACCAGCGGAATATTAAGCTCTTCACGGTAGCGTGGTAGTTTTAAGTAGTCGGGTCTAAAGTTGTGTCCCCACTCAGAAATACAGTGCGCTTCGTCAACAACCAACATAGACACTGCTATTTGGTTAATAAACTCTCTAAAACGCTCATTTTTAAAGCGCTCAACCGACACCATTAAGACTTTAATTTTACCGCTGCGAACATCGTTCATTACGGTACTGCTTTGCATTTGATTTTGGCTCGAATCAAGGCTGGCAGCATAAATACCTTTGCTGTTTAAAAAGCTAATTTGATCTTTCATCAATGCCAATAAGGGCGATACCACTAAGGTTAAATGCGGTAAATGCAACGCGGTTAATTGATAACACAAAGACTTACCCGAGCCGGTTGGGAATATTGCCAACGACGATTGCCCATTTAACAACTGCTCTATGGTTTGCTGCTGCCCGCCTTTAAACTGATTAAAGCCAAAGTGTTGCTCAAGTGATTGAATTAGTGGCGCGCTCATAAATGTCCTTTAGATAACTAAACAATAGTCATGCTTATAAAAATGCGGTGTAGATGAAATATTTGCAACTCAGTATACAACAAATAACATTATTTATTGCTGACATCAGTTTTATTTAGGCGCAAACTAGGCAGCCATAGAATGAGTAATAACTACTTGTTGCCAAAATAATTTATTGATACCCAAGTAACCTCAAAAAAATAATTCTACATAGATTATTTGGGTATATTATTTTTAAAGGCAGCGTTATGAATATTACCACACCTAAAGTCGTCGTTATTGGCGGTGGGGCTGGCGGATTAGAGCTTGCAACCCAACTAGGACATAAACTAGGAAAGAAAAAACACGCAGACATACTCCTCATAGATAAAAACCGCACCCACATATGGAAGCCGTTACTGCACGAAGTAGCGACCGGCTCTATTGACCCAGATTTAGACGGCGTAGTGTACAGCGCTCATGCCGCTAAACATCATTATCGCTTTCAGCTTGGTACATTTTGTAATATTGACCAAAGCAATAAAACCATTACCCTCGCACCACTTTATGACGAATTAGGCCACACTATTTTACCCGAGCGCAACGTGCGCTACGACCACCTTGTTATTGCCATAGGCAGCGTAAGTAACGACTTTAATACTCCTGGGATAAAAGAGCATTGCTACTTTTTAGATTCGAATCTGCAAGCAGAGCGCTTTCAGCATTCGTTACTCGACAGCTTTACCCGCCTGCACCAAGACGACAATCAACAACAATCATTAAACATTGCCATTGTGGGCGGCGGCGCAACCGGTGTAGAACTCTCGGCTGAGTTGTATCATGTTTCTGAGTTATTAAAGCTATACGGCTTAACTAATATGTCGTCCAAACGTTTACATATTCATTTAATTGAAGCCGGGCCACGCATTTTACCCGCACTTCCCGAGCGCATTGCCGTTAGTGCCAAGCGCGAGCTGCTAAAATTAGGGGTTAATGTACGCGAACAAACGCAAGTAAAAGAGGCCACCGAGCACGGCTTCATTACCAAAGACGATGAGCACATTAATGCCGATATTATGCTTTGGGCTGCAGGAGTAAAAGCTCCTGATTTTATTAAAGACCTAGGTATTTTTGAGCTCACTCGCAGCAATCAAATTCAAGTTAACCAATTTTTACAAAGCACGGTTGATGACAGCATTTTTGTATTGGGCGATTGCTGCGCCTTTACCCAAGCCGACGGCAAACAAGTGCCACCGCGGGCGCAATCGGCGCATCAAATGGCGCAATGTGTTGAAAAAAATCTTATAGCCACATTAAAACAGCAACCATTGAGTGGCTTTAAGTACAGCGATCACGGCTCTTTAGTTAATCTGTCTCGCTACAGTACAGTTGGTAATTTAATGGGTAATCTCACCAGTAATAGCTTTTTTATTGAAGGTAAAATTGCCCGCTTTATGTATATTTCGCTCTATCGCATGCATCAACGCGCCATTCACGGCAGTGCAAAAACCTTTGCCTTGTGGATCAGCGAAAAAATACTGCGCGTGGTACGCCCTAAAATGAAGTTACATTAAAGTTTTGCAGAGTTTAAACACCACAGCGGTGAATTTATTACCGCTGTCATTAATATTTAACACTTTTACGTTATATATCCAAACCATCTCAAAATGCAAAGTTCAGCATTTCAAAGGCTTGCTTTGGGTATAAAGTAAAAAAGCTTAGGAGGTAATATGCAATGACGGCTAAAACACTCATTTTTAACTTTGATGGCACCGGTGCTGAGCCTAGAGACGCCGAGCAGTTTAGTGCTGATCATTTTAAAGAAGACAGCAGTATTTCTAATATTCTTAAACTACACTTACTCGCTGGCGGACAACTTAATAACTCTCCTAATACTAAATTAACCAATCAACTTAGTTTTTATTATCAAGGTATTGGTACTAAAGGCAGCCGCTTAAAACGTTTTTTAAATCAAACACTCGCACCACGTAACGACGATGTAGCTAGCATTTTAAAACAAGCCCTAAGTGATTTTAAAAGCCATTATAAGCTAGGCGACATTGTCTTATTAACTGGTTTTAGCCGAGGCGCTGCACTCGCTAGGCGCTTAGCAAAATTATTAGAACCATTAATAAGTGAGCAAGTATACCTGTGTGTATTTGACACTATTGCCTCTATTGGTTTATCAAAAATAACCAAAGCGACCCGTGGCGCAGAGCATGTAATTTTTGAAAACCACACCATAGCAAGTAATGTTACTCAAGCCTTACATTTTGTAGCCCTGGATGAAAAGCGTCGCGCGTTTGAACCCACACTAATGAACCAACAAAGCAACATTACCGAATTGTGGTTTGCTGGTGCGCATTCTGATATTGGTGGCGGTTACTATCGCGATGGTTTAGCCGATATTTGCTTACGCTATGCAATAGAGTGGTTAATCTCGCAGCCGTTAAATATCACCTTTTTAACCAGTCACGATATTGACTATATAGCCTTACTACCTAACAATAAAGTAATCGCGCAAGACGATATAACAATTACACCCGACCCGTTGGCATTAAGCCATCAGCAAAATTATTTTTGGTTTAACCCATTTTTTAAACTAGTAGATAGAGAATGCTATGTACTGATAGATAACGAACCAAGTCCCCTTGAGCCATTAGTGCACCACAGCGTGGCCGAACGCATTAACAAACTCACCAGTTACCGCCCAGAGTCACTTAAAAACCTGCCTTATAAAATAATCTATAACGATAATACCCAACTTAGTTTTACCGGGTTAAGTGCACATATTATGCTTGCTAACCAAAATATAAGCGTACTGGCAGTAAAGCAAAGCCAAGATGTGGTGGTATTTGCCAGCGAAGCCTACAACGCCACTGGTTTAATGCTAGAGCAAGGCGCAACGTATCGCTTTACCCCTTACCCTGATCAGTATTGGTTTGACGACGGTATAAAATGTACTGCGCTTGGCTGGCACCGCGATGACGTGCAACTTGGCGTAAAAGAAATCTCTATGGCATTGCTCGAGCCATTTAGACGACTGCCAAATGCACAGTGGTTTTCGTTAATTGGCGCTATTAATAAAAGTGACAAGAACTTATTTGCAATAGCCGACGGCGCAGATGTTAAAATAGTGCAATCAGGCGAATTTACTCCATTTGCCAACGACTTAAGCCGATTTTATGGCGCTAACGCCGGTAAAATTAAAGTAAAAGTAACGAGGTTAAAATAAAACAGCGCTCAGGCATTAAGTTTCAGGTAGAGACTAGGCTAGCTGAAGGTGGAAGTTTACATAGCACTATTAGCAACAAGTGCGAGGCGAAAGTAATAAGTTAAGCTAGTACCTAATCTCTAATAACTAAAAGCATTAGCAAAAGCCCTATTTGATCACAGCTATTTAAGCGGCGATTAAATAGGACTCTTGTCCTGAATGCTTGTTGCTGCGCTTAAAAGAGCCTTTACCTTTTTTAGCTTTAACCACTTGTGGTTTAAACACTTTAGAGGTAACCAGTGCAGCCAACGCATTGTGCCTTATAACACCGCGGCCAGTATCTACGGCGCTGTTAGTGGCCGTTTTTGTTTTCGATTTTTTAGTCATCATTTTTCCTATAAACCAACTAATTATAAAATAGATTGTATGTTACTTAACCTGAACTCTGGTTAAGAGATTTACTAACGTACTAAATCATAGTTATATTTAAATTTATTTTCTCTAGCCAGAGATTTTCAGTGAAAACAAGGCGAATTTACGCGTCAATAGCTGGCCTATTGCAAGTAAATTCAACGCAGTTAGCGCTGAAAGTAGCTGCTTGAGATATATTTATTATCCAAAGTTCAGGTTACTTATATATGGCGATTGTATGCTTAATTTACAAGCTTGCAAGTGATTTAAAGCGCTATTTAAAAAATATGTCCCCCCCCCCCTTTCCCCCTATTTCACTGCCCTCATTAGTATAAAATTAAGGCAAAAAAAAGCGCAGTAAATAACTGCGCTTGTTACTGTTTAGCTGCTATTAAATATTAAAAGCTAAAGCTTAATTTTGCATAGTAGCTACGGCCATCAAAACCATAAGGTACGGCACGTAATGGGTATTTAAATCCGCCATTAGAGATAAAGTTAAGTACTTCATCATCACCTAATTCATCTGGCGTTTCGTCAAATACGTTATCAGCACCAACCGATACAGCAAACGTATCGTTAATTTGGTAAGTCACGTTTAAATCAACCAATACTGCTGACTCAACCGTGCTGGTAGGCTTAAATGAACCCGTAGGTGATAAAAACCCAGGTAACGAAATATGGTCGTTAGCAAAGTATTTAACATCGGTTTCGCCAAAGTAGTTAAAGCGTATCATTGAACTATAAGCATCGCGCTCATAATCAAAGGTTAACGTACCACGCTCACCTGGTTGGCCGTCTGTTAAAAAGCTGCTTTGTATATCATCAAGCGCGACATTTTTTGGAATACCAGGTGCTGCATTTACATTATCAATTTTAGTTTCGTTTAGGTTACCCGCAAAAGTAATACCTAAGTTACCACCGTCCAGTTCAGTACGGTAAGATGCAATAATATCAACACCTTGTGTAGTTGAATCTAAAGAGTTTGAGAAGTAGTTTGCTTGCACTGCACCGGTTGCTTGTAATGCAGCAACTGCCTCTGCACTAAATGCCACATCGTCTGCTGACAATAAACTACCTAGCGTTATACGGTCTTTAATTTCTACGTGGTAAAAATCAACCGTTAACGAAAGCTCGCTGGTTACATCATAAACAAAGCCTGCGCTTAAGTTTTTAGATGTTTCTAGCTCTAAACTATTAACTCCTAAAGCAGAAGGAAATGCCGAACCTGTGGTTGCTGTAAACGATTGGCTTAACGTGCCATCTGAGCCTAAGTTAGTGGTAAATGCTGTATAGCCACTTTGTTGTAACGACGGTGCTCTAAAGCCTGTTGATGCTGCAGCGCGCACAGCAAAGTCATCATTAAATTCATAACGCGTTGCTAATTTACCAATTAAATCATCGCCTGCATCCGAGAAATCTTCGTAGCGAAGTGCGCCACTTACGTTCCATGCATCGGTGATCATGGTTTCTGCATCTACATAAAATGCATAGCTGTCGCGGCTTTGTGAATTTGACGCTTCAGGGCGCAAACCGTTATAAGCTTGAAAACCACACTCTGCAAATTGATTAGGATCGTTAACTGACGGATACGAGGTATCCATATTAGCTAAACCACACGCATAAGAAGCTTCTTCCCCTGGGACTATTTCGTAATTTTCTTTACGGTACTCTGCGCCAAACGACAAATAAAGAGGCTCACTACGACCAATATCTATAATGCCATTAATGTCGGCATTAACTGTAGTTTGATCAAAACGGAAACCACCTGAATACCCACCACTTGGGCCCGCATTAGCCGCTATATCAGCGTTACTCGCATTTGGGTTATTAGCAACATACTCTGCCGCATACGAGGCATTAATGCTGTTACGTGAAGTAAAGTCGTATTGGTTTTCACCATACACCGCCGATACATCGTATCCCCAGTCGGTATTAATTTCGCCTTTAAGTCCAAGTGCAAGTGAAATATCTTGTGCTTCGTTAAAAATCTGCGGTAAAAAACCATCTGCGTATACTTGAGTTACGTTTTTGCCAGCTTCATTAAAGTTTCGGTAAAAACCATTACCTAAAGCGGTACGTTCAGAATAGCCACCAAATGAGTAAAGTTCATTATCGCCACCAACGGGCAGTGCCATATTATAAAATAGTGAGGTAAATTCGCTCTCTGCATTACCTTGGCTCCAGCGTACATCTTTAGAAAGCGTACCAGGTGCTACATCGAGTGAGCCGCCAATATCGCGCTCTGCACGGTTAGTGCCCTCGGCATCACGGTGCTCAAGTGATAGGTTAATGAACCCACCTTCGCTGCCTAAATCAAAACCGCGGTTTAAGCCAACCGATACTGTTTCGCCATCGCCTTCGCCGGTTTCGCTATATTGTACATAACCTGTAGTAACGCCAGTTGAATTGTTAAGCGATAAGTTAATAACCCCTGCAATAGCATCAGAGCCATACTGTGCTGCAGCACCATCACGCAGTACTTCAACACCTTTTAAAGCAACTAACGGAATCGCATTCATATCGGTGCCCGCTGAACCACCACCAACCGTACTGGTTAAACCAAAAATGGCTTGATTATGACGGCGCTTACCATTTATTAATACTAGTGTTTGATCTGGCTGTAAACCACGTAAAGTGGCAGGTCTAAATAAATCAGAGCCGTCAGATACTTGCGTACGCGAAAAGTTAAATGAAGGTGCGGTTGCTTGTAAGCTTTGCCCAAGTTCGGTAAAACCACCTTTATTTAGATCGTCCGCGTCAATTAAATCAATAGGAGATGAGGATTCAGTAGAAGTACGATTTGATACGCGTGATCCTAATACTGATATTTGCTCAATATTTTTTACAGCTTTAACCGGTGCTTCTTGTGCGTTAACCATGCTTGGCGCGCTAAAAGCAAAAGCAACGGCAACAGCGAGTGTGTTTAAACGATATGTTGACATAGTGACGACCCTGTTTTGTGTTCTTATAATTTATAAAAGGTTGTTACATACAAACCTTGCTGCCAACATCCTAGCAACATATGTAAATAAAAAGATACTAAAATGCATAAATAATTAGTCTATGTATGCAAATAACTTCTAAAATAGAAAATTAACACCTTAAATAGATTAAAATACCAGCAACTCGGCATTTTATTTTAAATATTAAAAAGTTAACGTATTGTTTACACTGACCTTCAACTCACTGACTGCTCATTTTACAGCCAAACCATGGTTACTTATCTTTACAGCCTGTAACCTGGTGTTTACAGTGCACTAAAATGGCAGGTTTTTTAGTTTTTATATAAAAAGTAATAACCTCAAAGTATCTAATCGTGCTGATTTTTTAAAATTATAATTAAAACAACTAAATGATTGATCTAAACAGTGCTTTTTTTCGTTACACTATGCCTTAATAGTTATTTCTGAATATTTTGCTTGAAGGAGCATAACGTGTCGCGATTTTCTGCCGTTACCGATAATCCCCATGATGGGCGTTTCAATCAAAAAATAGGCATATTACTCACCAACTTAGGCAGCCCTGATGCGCCAACAGCAAGTGCTTTGCGTACTTATTTACGTGAGTTTTTATCAGATCCACGTATTGTAGAAATACCACGTTTTGTATGGATGATTATTCTCCATGGTATTATTTTACGTATTCGCCCAAAACGCTCTGCCAAGCTTTATGAAAGTATATGGACCGAAAACGGCTCACCACTTACCCATATTACTCGCCAGCAAAGCCTAAAATTAAATGCGCTATTAAAAGAGCATGGCTATACCAATACCGAAGTGGTTATGGCTATGCGTTACGGCAATCCTTCAATTGAAGCTGGGTTGGAACAACTTCGCGATAAAGGCCTTACGCGCATAATTGTATTACCGTTATACCCACAATACTCAAGCCCAACTACGGGCTCAACCTTTGACGCGGTATCAAACGTGCTGCGTAAATGGCGCTGGGTTCCTGAGCTGCATTTTATAAACGGCTATCACAAAAACACCCGTTACATAGAGTCGTTAGCTAACAGTATTAGCGAAGATTTAGCAGCCAATGGTATGCCACAAAAACTCGTTTTTTCGTACCATGGTATGCCTAAACTATTTTTAGAACGAGGCGATCCGTATCACTGTTTATGCCTACAAACCACACGTTTAGTAATCGAAAAGCTTGGCCTTGATAAAGACCAAGTAATAAGTACCTTTCAAAGCCGCTTTGGTAAAGCAGAATGGTTAAAGCCTTATACCGACGCTACCCTTGAAAGCTTTCCTGCACAAGGCATAAAAGATATTGCCATAATTAGCCCCGCGTTTAGTGCTGACTGCTTAGAAACCCTCGAGGAGTTAGAGGGCGAAAACCGTGAAATTTTTGAACATGCCGGCGGTGAGAAATACCGTTACATTGCTGCACTAAACGAGCGAGACGATCACATAGACGCCATGTTTGATATATTAAAACCAATGCTTTAAAGGCAGTAAAAGAGCAGATTTAGGTATCAGGCTTTAGGCTCGAAGCCCTTCGCCTCTTTGTGCATAAATCACTTAACGATCTTTTGCACAAAGAGCAGACAATGAGAGTGAATGAGCAAATATAAAATACATCGTTCTTGCCATTATCATTCCTCTAAAAGCGCAGCGTCTCATACTCTCTTTGTGAATAAGTGGGCTTAAATACTTTTGCACAAAAAGTAGACAATGAGAGTAAATGAGCAAATATAAAATACATCGTTCTTGCCATTATCATTCCTCTAAAAGCGCAGCGTCTCATACCCTCTTTGTGAATAAGTGGGCTTAAATACTTTTGCACAAAAAGTAGACAATTAGAGTGAATGAGCAAATATAAAATACATCGTTCTTGCCATTATCATTCCTCTAAAAGCGCAGCGTCTCATACCCTCTTTGTGAATAAGTGGGCTTAAATACTTTTGCACAAAAAGTAGACAATTAGAGTGAATGAGCAAATATAAAATACATCGTTCTTGCCATTATCATTCCTCTAAAAGCGCAGCGTCTCATACCCTCTTTGTGAATAAGTGGGCTTAAACACTTTTGCACAAAAAGCAGACAATGAGAGTGAATGAAAAGACACATATAAAATAGATATCAGTAAAAGAAGAAATCTAATATCAGAAAAACATTCGGGCTGCGCCCACACGTGAGCAGCATAGCTGTTTATTTTGCCCTTAGATCGTCGCCCAAATCCTTTTTCTTCTCTAAAGCGCAGCGTCTCATGCCCTCTTTGTGAATTAATAACTTAAAGAGCCTTTGCTCTAAGCTCGATGCCCTTTGCCCGATGCTTTAACCCTTACGGATAATAAATAACGTTAATACGCCGGCTATAATTCCCCAGCAGGCAGAGCCTACCGACCACAGGGTTAAATCTGACGCGGTGACTAAAAATGTAATTATGGCGGCTTCGCTATATTGTGAGCTATGCAGTGCTTGCTGCAGGCTTGAAGCAATAGTGCCAAATAATGCAATGCCCGCTAAAGCTAAAATTAATGCTTGCGGTAAGCTGGCCACTACGGCTACTAATGTTGCTGCGCACAGCGCCATAATAATATAAAAAACGCCACCGGCTATGCTCGCCCAATAACGTTTATCGGGGTTTTTATCTGCATCTTCACTCATACAAATGGCGGCTGTTATGGCAGCTAAATTAATTGAATAGGTGCCAAATGGCGCTGTTACTAAATTAATAAAACCCGTTACATTAAGTGACGCCGAAATTGGCGCTTTATAATTATGGGCTTTTAGTACTGCAATACCGGGTAAGTTTTGTGAGGTCATGGTTACTATATATAAAGGAATACTAATACTAATAAATGCCTGAAAGTTAAAACTTGGGGCTATATAAGCAAAACTACTAGCTTGCCATTGCAAGTTGCTGGTATCAATATGGCCCATATTCCACGCCAGTAATACGCCGGTTATTAGTACACTTAACATAGTAAAACGTGCAAAGTAACGTTTACCTATGCAGTAAACTAATACCATTAAGCCAATCATTAACGGTAATTCGTTCATAAAGTTAAATACGTCAATGCCAAAAGTAACTAATACGCCCGCAAGCATGGCACAGGCAAGCTCACTGGGAATACGGTTCATAACTTTTTCAAACCAGCCCGTCACTCCCGATAAAAATACCAATAGTGCACAGAGCATAAATGCCCCTACGGCCTCATTTAGGTTATAGCCATCGGCGGTAGAAATTAGCAGTGCAGCCCCTGTAGTCGACCACGCAATTAATATAGGCACTTTATAATAATACGATAAAATAATAGAGGTGCTGCCCATTACTAAGCCCAGCATTAAAATCCAGCTGGCTACTAGCTCAGGCGTACCGCCAAGCACAATAACTACCTGGTAAATCAGTGCTACTGAGCTGGTAAAACCAATAATAACGGCCACCAACCCTGCCATTACACGGCTAACTAACTGATCAATCCCTGCCATAAGTTTCTCTATTTATTATTGTTATATTTTTAACATACGTGGCAGTTAAATACTTTGCAATTAGCAAGAGGTCTAATTTGAGTGAAAAATAGTCATGTCAGTTTACAGGCATAAAAAAGCGGCTAATTAGCCGCTTAGGTATTATGTAGTTTACAGCCTAAGCTGTTATTTTTTAGACTACAGATTAATGCACTATCATTTTTCGCTGCACAGCGGGCATTAAGCTTTTACCGTCGCCGTCGGTTTTACTAAGTAGCTTTAGCCCCATTATTTTTGCCAATACCGGATAAATATCTAAGTTATTAACTTGCTCAATACTCATACCCTTTTTAAACGCAGGGCCAACAGCTAAAAAGGTTGCTGCCATATCATCGGTATAAGCATAACCGTGGGTGCCTATAGAGCCTGCTTTTTCTGAACTAGCAAATATTGCTGGTGCCGTTGTTTGCACTACAATATCGCCTACACGGGTGCCTTTATTATAATGATAGCCCGCTAACTGCTCAGCCGTTAATACCGTATAACGCCCTTTAGCTGCTTGTTGTAAACGCGCTTTATAGCCCTCAATATCGGCATTAACCGCCTCAGGTTTTGTATAAATAAGTAACCGCGGGCCGGTATTTTTTACTAAAAAGTTGTCATCTTTAGGTAAACTACTAACTAATATACTTTTAGCTGGATCAAGCTGCGCCATACCATGATCCGACACTATCACTAAGTTTACTTCTTGATCTAATTTGCTTAAACGCGCTTGTAACTGCCCCATTAACTCATCGAGTTGTTTAACTGCATCGCGCGTTTGAATCGCATCGGGCCCATATTTATGTCCCATGCTATCTACCAATGAAAAATAACCTGCAACAAACCGCGGGCGCTGCGCTTTAGGTAAACTTAACCACTGCACTATTTGATCAACCCGGTCTTGATAGTCACTATGCTGCGAGTAATGAAAATAGTAGTCAGGGGTCATGCCGTTAAAACGCGCATCCGACTCAGGCCAAAAATAAACTGCCGATTTAAGTCCCTGCATTTTAGCCAAGTTCCACAACGGCGTACCGCTAACCCAAGTACTATCGGTAAAGCCTTTGCCCATGCTATAGCATTCATTATTACGTGCTTTATCACAAAATCTATTGTCAACAATGCCATGATTAACAGGGAGTAAGCCGGTAATAATTGAAAGATGGTTAGGAAACGTTTTGGTAGGATAAACCGGAATCAACTTTTGCGCTCTTACACCGCGATCACCCATTGCTTTTAAATTAGGCGCACCATGTTTTTCTATATAATCCCAGCGCATACCATCAATTGATATAAGTACTACCGTTTGCTCTTTTGCGGCAAACGCATTACTCATCCCTAATAAAAGGCAAACCGATATTGCCTTTATAATCCACTGTTTCATTTTAATACCCTGTTTAACATAATGTTTATTTATAAAATATGTGTGCAAATGAGCGCGTTTGGCTCATCTCTACCAAAGCGCTAAAAATTAAAAGCTACGCTTTTCGCGCCAGCAAGCTATGCGCCTACAAAGTAACAGCGCGAGGTAAACTCCCGCCTACCTACAATCACCGCACTTGGCTAACCTTTACCTGACATCTAAAAACCTGCTTTGTGATTCGATCTTAAAGCAATATATTAATTTAAGATACAAACTGATAGATTAAAGAAAATTAATGAAAAACATATGACGATGCGCTAAAACTATGCCTGTCATCAACTTAAAAAAGGACAAGATGATGATCGATTTTAGTAAAAAAATAACCCCCGCACGTATGTATCGCACTACCGCTAACTTACAAATGGCACTAGAGAGCGATCGGGGCCGAATTATAAACAGCGCCGCTATTCGTCGCCTACAACAAAAAACCCAAGTGTTTCCACTAGAGCGCAACGCCGCGGTACGTTCTCGCCTTACTCACTCGTTAGAAGTACAACAAGTAGGGCGCTTTATAGTACAACGTATTTTTGCATCACTAAGTTATCAGCAGCTGCAAGACTACGGACTCACCGAGCTAGAGCGGCCGTTAGAAAGCCTAGTTGAAATGGCCTGCCTAATGCACGATATAGGCAATCCGCCGTTTGGTCACTTTGGTGAAGCCGCCATAAACCATTGGTTTAATAATAATTTAGCAAGTGTAACCCCCGAGCGCTGTAAACAGCCTAATTCTGGTATTGGGGTTGTTTTTAAAAGCCTAGCACACGACATTTGCAGCTTTGAAGGCAATGCCCAAGGCATACGTATTATTCACTCATTACAATTACTTAATTTAACCTACAGCCAAAGTGCCGGTATTTTAAAATATACCCGCCCTGCAGGGCTCGACAAAAAAGAGATACCACAAAACAAAAATTATTTAATGAAAAAGGTAGGTTACTACTACAGCGAAAAAAAATTTGTAGAGGCACTGCAAACTGCGCTTGAAATTCAGCCGTATTGCCGCCACCCCGCAAGTTATATTATGGAAGCTGCCGATGATATTTCCTATTGCCTAGCCGATATAGAAGACGCCGTAGAAAAAGACATAATAAGCACCGAACTATTATGCCAAAAGCTTAAAAGTCATTATACAAAAGTACTTATAAACCTCACTATCGACGACAGCCAACATCAAGACTTTGTAAATAAAGCCGTAGACTACGCACTTGAGCGTGCCAACGCACAACCTTATAATTTTAATAGTGAATTTTTTATATACTTACGCGTAGCGCTGCTGCATCCGTTAGTTAATCATGCGGCTAAACGCTTTATTAAACACATAGAACCCATTTATCATGGCGATTTTAACCAAGCACTACTTGAGGATCGCAGCTATTTACACGCACTCACCATAACCCTTAAACAAGTGGCGCTTGAATATGTATTTTCAAACAAAGAAGTAGAAAAACTCGAACTACAAGGCTACCGCATTATTAACGGCCTGCTCGATTGTTACAAACCACTGCTATTATTAAGCAGTGACGACTTTAAACGAGCGCTCAATGGCGATTCACGCTTATTAATAGAATCGCGACTGGTTAAAAAGCTTTCTAAAAAGCACTTAAACAGCTATCAGCACGCCATAGATGCAATGCAAGAAGAGCCTGATCACTTTACCGCCTATGAGTTTTATTACCGCTGCCGGTTAATTCAAGATTATATAAGCGGCATGACCGATCAATTTGCCTACGACGAATATCGCAGCCTAATGGTAATTGAGTAGCCCACAGTAGATATATTTTAAATTAGCGCTTAAAATCAAACTATTGATGCTTAAGCGCTACTGAACTTTATGATAAAAATACTCACACGCCTGACCCTTTGTGTTGCCCTATTTTATAGCTTTAATAGCGCAGCCTATAACCAAGCTATGTGCATACTTATAAAACAAGAAATGCAGCAGCACAGTAATAACAAAACGGGCCGCAGCTACCGCAATGCCGCGCGCGACTATAATAAAAATTGCAATAAGCCGGTAGTAACACCAACTCAGCCAAAACCTAAGCCACATGCTATTGTTAATGATCCAGAGCCGCAGAAGGCACTGCCCGAGCCTATTACTGAGTCGGTTAAAGCGCCTATTGTTGAGCCTTTAAAAACACACTCTGAGACAGACAATACCGCGAGTATTAATACCGAGTTACAAGCAAGCCCTAGTCAAACAAGCCAAGTAACAACTGATGAACCCGTTGCTAATGTAAAAAGCTCAGATATAAAAAGTACTGATGTAAAAAGCACTGATATAAAAAATCCGGCAGCTAAAAGTACACCGACAAACACGACAGAAATAAGCGCAGAGCCCATCGCAGCAGCACAAAAGCCGGCAAATATAAAACCTACGCCAGTATCAAAACCAAACACCGAAAGCGCCGCCTCACTACTGCTACCTAGCTTATTATTATTGCTAATAGTACTTATTGGCGTAATGGTTTTAGTACGTATGCGCCGCTCTAAACAAAGTAATTCTGAGGTGGCAACAGTACTGCCAACGAGCCCAGCTGTTACCACACCCGCTCCTAAATCAGTAGTTAAATCGGCAGCTAAGCCAAGCCCTAGCGCCGTAAATACGCAAAATACGACAACAGCACAAATTGCGGCAGAATCTGTTTCAATGCAGCAAATTGATGCCGCGCTGGCAAAACCACAAGCAAGTACTAGCGAGCCAGAAACCGTAGCTAAAACAACAAATACAACATTTAGTAATGAAAAACCCAAAACAAAAACAAAAGCAGAGCCCAATACCGCAGAGTTTGAAGCCGCGGCTAAAAACACCTTAGAGCGAATAAAAAATGCCAGCGACTTTGCCGAGCCAGAAGTACGCATGTTCGATCCCGATGTACCACTGCCTACTAAAAAGCAGCGCCAACAACAGGTTACTCAACAAGTGCCAGCAGCAATTAATGATCAAACGCCAGCTCAAAATACAATTGAGCCCGCCAATATCAGCCCAGAGCCAATTATTGCGCAGCAACCAACAACGAATATACACCCCCCTGTAAACAGCACCACAGAGCAAGCAACTTCATTTAATACCGAGCACGAATTTAAAGAGCCCGAAGTACGTACTTTCGATCCCGATGCACCGCTACCAGGTAGTAAAGCAAAGCCTGTAATAAAAGCAGATACAAACCAACAGCCAGAACCAGTAGTTGAGCCTAAAGAGCAAAATGTGCAAATAGACAACAGCAACCCATTTGCTAACCTATCGCTGGATGATAGCTGGGATCCAAATTCATCGGTAAAACCTAAAATAGCAGAGAAAAAACGTGAACCTAAATCTCAAGCCCTGATCGAAGCCGAGCAGCGTGCTAAAAATATGCAAACTAAAGAATAGAGTTAAAGGTTTTATACATTGGTAAGTTAAGTGCCAATGTGAACTACCCATCGACGCCACTCCGTGTCGATCAATGGGCTTCTACAGCCTTGACTTAGAGACTAGGCTGCTTCTTTTTTCTCAGTTCCAACAGCAAACTTCGATAGCTCGAAGACTTTCGTTTTAATGGCTGATTTCTGCTGAGATG
>NZ_JAATTW010000026.1:0-49255 GCF_013414205.1 Pseudoalteromonas sp. MIP2626 | reverse complement strand
ATACGGGGTGGCTTGCTTTATCAGCGTTTAGGAAATAAGTTGATAAAATGTGAAGGGTACAGGAGCCGTATACGAGGTCCGTACGTACGGTTCTGTGAGAGGGATGAGGCATAAGCCTCACCCTACTCGATACTATTGGTTAGGTACGTTATAAAGCCCAAACGCCACAAAACATAATATAACTGCAATTGTGGTATCAAATATTCGCCATCTTAATGATGAACTTAATATACTTTTAAGTTTAGGTGCAAAAAGCACTAAGGTGCTGAACCAAATTATTGACCCAACACAAGCGCCAAGTGCAAAATGCATTGGGTTTGGTTGTAAAGCGCCAATATTGCCAAGTAATAACACGGTATCTAAATACACATGTGGATTTAGCAAACTGATTGCAAAGGCCGAAAGGGCAGTACCCCACCAGTTTACTTTTTCTACTTGGCTTATCTTTAAACCTGAAGTCCCTTTAATCGCTCGCATTGCAGATCCATACGCTAAGTACAATAGCATCGCAATACCGCCCCATGTTAACCAAGGCAGTAAGCCCGGTAATAATTGTTGTAATTCATTTGCTGCAAATACACCTATTAAAATAAGAGCCGCGTCGCAAATAATGCATACCGTGGCTAAAACAAACCGATTAGCGCCAGCCATACATTGGCTTAAAATCCAAATATTTTGCGCGCCAATAGCAATAATTAAACTTAGCCCCAGCACCACACCCGATAAAAACGACATACTTAAAATCCACTCAATTATTCAATGCCTTGCAGGGTATTGATAATTCTGTTACAAATCCAATGAATACATTTAGGGTTATATGCGTAAAACTCATGATTGATTATCAACTACTCAATGCACTGTCGGCGGTTATTAGTGAAGGCGGGTTTGAAAAAGCCTCTAAAAAGCTATTTATTACGCAATCGGCAGTAAGTCGGCGTATTCATCAACTCGAAGCCAAACTTGGAGAGCCTGTAATTATTAGAACGCAACCACCGCGGCCAACCGCTCTTGGAAAGCGTTTACTTAATCATTTACAACAAGTCCTGCAGTTAGAAGTTGCTTTAAACGTAGATGCACTTAACGAGCACTCCAGCTTAAACACACCTCTTAGTGTAAAGTTGGCTGCCAATGCTGACTCACTAGCTACATGGTTGCCAGAAGCCCTTGCCATACTAGATACAGAATCTGATTGTAAATTTAGATTTGAAGTGATCTCAGAGGATCAATCCATCGCCCATAAAAGAATGAAAGACGGCGAAGTAATGGTATGTATTAGCTCATCTTCTGAGCCTGTAAATGGTGGATTAGCGAGCCCATTAGGTGCTATACGTTACAAGGCAATTGCGAGTCCTGATTTTATTAAACAGCATAACCTCACTTCGCTTACGCAATTGGCGCAGGTACCGTGTTTAGTTTTTAGTGAATATGACAAGCTACAGCACCAGTTCTTAGCCGATATTAACGGCTCAACGCCAGAGTATATGCATATATATCCCTCATCAGAAGGATTTAAACAAGCCATGATAGCAGGCCTAGGGTATGGTTTATTGCCGACTTTGCAGCTCGGTGATTCCCTGCAAAAAGGAGGGTTAGTTGACTTATTTCCAGAGTATTATATTGATACTCCCTTGTACTGGCATTATTGGCAAAGTGAAAGCCCGCAACTTAAAGCACTGCGTAAGTTTGCAATGCAAGTTGCGGCTAACCGATTAGAACCAATTTAAAGGTGCTTATAACTGGCCTAATCTATAAATGAGTAATGCCGTTTTTTTAATGTTTTTATCAAGGCTGGTTAAATCGGCCGTTTCGTTTTTAGTGTGCGCGCCACTGCCCATTAAGCCCAAGCCATCAAGCGCCATATTAACATGGCTTGCGGCAAACGAAATATCTGCAGCGCCTGCATTGCGTGGGTTGGCAGCTACTACTTTGTTGAAGCCTAAGTCGTGGCTTGCGTCGCTGTATAATGCTAATAGCTTTTTATTGCCATCAGTTAATGCCATTGGCGGGTAACCGTCTTCAAAAATAAGCTCTGCTTTACTGCCATTTAAACTGTTGCTAGCAATGAGTTGCATTGACCTTTTTGCGTTTTCTAATTGTTTTGGTGAAAGTGCGCGTAAATCGCCTGCTATATGTACGGTTTGTGCTATTACATTACTTTTACCAAACGCAGTTGCTGACGAATTAGCGCTGTCGTAGTCGGCATTTGTGCCACCGACAATAAGCCCTGGGTTAAAAGTTAAATTAGGTTGTGTGGCAAGTTGTTCTCTAAAGCTATTTAAAATACGCGATGCTTCGTAAATAGCGCCATAGCCTACATTATCACTAAATATTTGCGACGAATGCGCCGCTGCAGCACTTACGTTTAGCGTCCAGCCGGTATAACCACGGCGCGCCGCCATGGCGGTTTTAATATTGTTATCGCCATTTTCAAAGCCTAAAGCAACATCTGCCCACATTGCCGCATCAACAATGGCTTGTTTAGATAAGCTAAGCGGACGACCGCTGCTTTCTTCATCGCCAGTGAGTATTACTTTTATGCTTACATTTTCAAGTAAGTTAAGCGCTTGCAAGCTTTTAAGTGCGGTAATTATTATCGTGTTACCGCCTTTCATATCGGCAACGCCTGGGCCACTGGCTGTATCGGCATCAAGCTGTTTGTAGGTTGTAAAATCATCGTGTTTGGCAAAGACTGTATCTAGATGGCCGATCATCAGTATTTTTATTGCATCGGGGTTTTTACTCTCAAAGGTAGCCAATACATGCCCTGCGCGGTTAAACGCACTGCCATCCAGCCATTCTACTTTAAAACCAATGGCCTTAAGTTGCTCGCTTGTAAGCGCGCCTACTTTTTTTACACCTTCAATATTAAGCGAACCGCTATTAATATTTACGGCTTGCTCTATTTCTTTAAGTGCTTGGGGAATGTTTTTATCGACCTGTTTTACTATTTCACGCTCATTTTTATCAAGCGCAGCATGACTTATAAGCGGTAAGGTACTAGCAAGTGTGAGAATGATTGCATGGCTAAATTTTAAAAATGACATAACAGCATAATAAGTGAGAAATAAGAGTATTTAATATGAAGTAAAATTAATAAGGATTCAATAGAAGTAGATTGTGATTTTTAACTAATTTTATAAGCAATAACGAGTTACAAGTTTAAGGGTGAACGCGTTATTAGTTTAAACACAGGTATTTAAATATAACCACTTAATTAATAATCAACGGGTATAATTAATCAGCTATACGTCTGATATTACTGAACTCCACCATTTTGGGGTTTTGCTACATTTAGAAAAGGTAAGGCGAAGCTAACTAACTGTTTACAGTTGTTTATTTTATAGCTTGGTTAAGTTGTTGTAATATAGGGATATTTTTATTTGTGAAATGACAAATATCGTAGGCTAATTTTTAGTCGTGCCGTTGTAACCTCCGGCTGCTGTGATACTATAGTGATACATTACTTAAGTTCTAGATAGGATTTTTTATGAAAGTTGAGCTAGTTACGACTCTTAAACGCCAAGCTACTAAAATATTAGCTGATCTTCATACTTCAAAAGAGCCTGTGTTAATTACAGAACATGGTAAACCATCTGCTTATCTAGTTGATGTTGATGATTATGAATTCATGCAACAACGAATAGCAATCCTTGAAGGTGTAGCGCGCGGTGAACAAGCTATTAAAAATGGCCATTTATTCTCTAATCAAGAAGCAAAAGAGAAAATGAGTAAATGGCTGAAATAATATGGACATCTCCAGCTCTCGATGATTTAAATTATGTTGCTGAATATATTGCTTTAAATAATCTGATTGTGGCTAAAAAATTGGTTCAAAAAGTATTTGAGAAAGTATCAAGGTTAGAAAATCATCCAGAATCAGGTAAAAGGCCTGCTGAGCTAAATAACTTAAACTACCGAGAAGTTATTGTTAATCCGTGTCGTATTTTCTATAAAATTGAAAATGATAAGGTTTATATTTTACATGTAATGCGACAAGAGCGAGATTTACGCAGGTTTCTTTTACAGAATTAAATACGGTTAACAAGTAAATCCACTAGTATGAAAATTTGGCTGAATCCATCTTGATTACTAAGAAAATCGCAAATTAAAATAGAGCGACAAGTGCAGTTTAAAAAATATAACAGGGCTTTTAAACGACCAAAATTTTTCTCTTAAACAGCTCTCAGCCCACATTTAGGACAAGCAACCACCAGGTTTAATACCACTTGTATTAAACCTGACAGCCAAAATCTACCAAGCTACATTTAATTAGTCGGCATTAAATAAATTTCGCGTACGCTGTTGCGCTGGTTTGCTTCAATAGCAAAAAGTACTGCGTCAGCGACATCTTGTGGGTCGAGTTTGTCGGGTTTAGCTTCATCAAAAAATGGGGTATTTACCATACCTGGTGCTATGGTTGTACAGCGGCCATTCCACTCACTCATTTCTTGTGCTAAGTTTTGTCCAAAGCCATAAGCAAACCATTTAGTTGCACCGTAAATAGAGCCGCCAATTGGCTTACGGCCAGCGGCAGAGCTGGTTAAAATGAAGTGTCCGGTGGTTTCGCGTAAATATGGCAGTGTTAATTTTGCGCTCCACAATAGGGCTTTAATGTTTATATCGATCATGGTTGACCACTCATCGGGATCACCTTTTTCGGTGCCAGCAGTTGAAACGCCCATACCTGCGTTAGCAAAGGCTACATCTAATCGGGCAAACTTTTCAATGCCTTTTGTTACCACATTTTCAAGCGCGGTAAAGTCGGTTGCATCTGCGGCTACAGCCAGTGCGTTATCTGATCCTAGCTCGGCAACAAGTTGGTTAAGTTGCTCTTCTCTACGGGCGGTTAATATAACTTTATGACCGTTGTTTACTAAGGTTTTTGCCGTTGCTTCACCAATGCCACTAGAAGCGCCGGTTATGAGTACTATTTTCTCTTTTGCCATGGTTTTTTCCTTGTTAACAAATGAATAAAGGCGCAGCTCAATGTGCGCCATGCAGTTATTGTGCTATGTCAAAACTGACTGATAAATCTTCAGTTTGCGTTAGACTAATTTGTTTCAGTTGATAAACATTAAAGTCAGCATCTACTTGCTCTGCATCGTCTATGTGTGCGCTACACGTATAACCAAGTTGGTAGTCGCCTGGTGTTACGAATGCGAGTTCAAATTCGTATTCATTATCGTCCGCATCAAATACAACATTGGCAGTCGCTAACGGAGCGTTATCAGGCGTTTGGTCATCTATTTCATGCATATCAGTAGGGGTTTGTGCTTGCGCAGAATAAAGGTAAACAGCATGACCAAATGATGAATCATCAGCGGCAAGAGCAATGTTATCAGTCTCGCAATTGTTTATAAGTGTTTGGCTTACAGTGCCTTCAATATCTTGTGATTCAGAAAGGTTTTGTAAACGCACGCCGCGAGGTTTTAAAAATATTTCGTCATTATTTTGTGGATCAACTAACGATTTTTTTAAATCAAACTCTAATACAAACTCGTTGTCGGTTTGATTGAGTGTAAAGCCATCTAGCTGAATTTCACCCACGCCATCGTTACCTTTTCTTTTTACGATAAGCGGTGCAATGCTGCCGTCTTCATAAACTACGTGAGATGTTAAGCTAAGGTTGTTCGTGTCGCCGTTTATCACTTGTGCGCGGATCCACGAATAATCCCCAGCAGGTACTTCTTGATCGTCAAGTAATTGAAAAATATCGTCGCCCGTATAGTCTAGTAAATTGACCATTTGCGCTAAGGTGGAATCGTTTTTAGAGCGAGTTGCAAAGCTAACTTCTTCACCTGCTTGGGCTTTAATTGTTATTGAATCAAACACCACGTTAACTTGTTTTAAACCAGTGACTGGTGCGTCGGAAATGCCTAAACTAAAAGTGGTTTTATCACTTGCTTGCGGTGGGGTTGTTTCAGCCTCGTCATTTGATGAGCCACAGCCTGCTAAGGCAAAAATAATAGCGCTACTTAATATTGTTGATTTAAAGTTCATGCTTGGTTCCTTTTATTTGATTTGTTAAGTGTATGTATTTAACCCTTAACCTAAATTGAATTAAAAATATGAAGAGTTAGAACTTTTAACATGCTGTTTTAAATGGTTTTTAATTTTATCGATTTAATTGTTTTTTACTATATACTCGCGCCACTTCTTTTGAAGTCGTTTTTATTAAATTTAACCATAATTTTGCTGAGTTTCAGCCACATTTATCGGAACAAACATGAAAGATAAACTTTTAGCATTTTGGCAAAGCCATTCAGAAACAATCATCACTTTAGGATACAAAGTGATTTTAGCTTTGGTGATTTTAATTGCCAGTGGCGTAATTGCCCGCGCTGTTAAAAGAGCAGTTAATGGCTCTAAATCGCCGCTTAATAAATTAGATAAAACTTTGCTGCCTATTATCTCTCGCCTTTCGAGTTACTTGGTTTATATAATTGGCTCGTTATTTATTTTAGATATTTTTGGGGTCAATACCGCCAGTTTAGTGGCACTAATGGCCGCTGCAGGTTTAGCAATTGGTTTGGCGTTAAAAAGTACGTTAAGTAATATAGCTGCAGGTATTATGTTATTAATATTAAGACCTTTTAAAGTAGGTGACTTTATTGATGCCAGTGGTACATCGGGTACGGTGAGCGAAATTAACTTATTCACTACTATTTTTAAAACCACCGACGGCCTTTATATAGCCTCTCCTAACGGCAAAGTGTGGGGTGGTAATATTAAAAACTTTACCCGTAACGGTAAAAGACGCATGGATATTGTAGTGGGTATTTCGTATGCCGACTCAATAGATGATGGCTTAAATGTACTTAAACAAATAGCCAGCTCAGAAGGGCGTTTACTAGCAGAGCCAGCGCCAAAAGTAATGGTGGTATCTATAGCCGAAAGTTCGGTAAACCTACAATTACGCGCATGGACTGTAAATGGTGATTACTGGCAAACAGTGTGGGATCTTAATAAGCGCGTTAAAGAGTCTATTGAGCAAGCAGGGCTAACAATTCCATTCCCGCAGCGCACTTTGCACTTACCTGAGTCGCTAGCAACAAGCGTTACAATTAATAAAGACACTGCAAAAGTAGATTAATATTAGCATTATCAGCACACATAAAAATAGCGAGCTAAGGCTCGCTATTTTTTGTTGTATCGTTTGTAATTATTTAACCTGAACTCTGGTTAAGAGATTTACTAACGTATTGAATCGTATTTATATTTAATTTTATTTTCTCTAGCCAGAGGTTTTCAGTGAAAACAAGGCGAATTTACGCGTCAATAGCTGGCCTATTGCAAGTAAATTCAACGCAGTTAGTGCTGAAAATAGCTGCTTGAGATAAGTTTATTATCCGGAGCTCAGGTTATTTAGCTTAAGTAAGTAATTAACCTTCTAATTGAAAGTCGTACACTGAGCCTAAATTAAGTAGTTGGGTTAGCTCATCAAGTGCTTGGTAACTTTCGCTCAGCAGTGCTGGGTCGGCAAAGTCTTTAGCACCTAATTGGTCGCGGTAGTTACGTTGTGCCCAGTTACACAATTGTGTGTATTTAGTGTCGGTTAAAATAACGTCTGGGTTTACTGCAGCGAGTTCTTGCTCGTTCAAAGCAACCCGTAAACGCAAGCAAGCTGGGCCGCCGCCATTTTGCATACTTTGGCGTAAATCAAAAAAGCGTACTTGGTTTATAGGGTTATCGGCCATGATCATTTCTTCAATGTAGTCGTTAACTGCGCTATTACGTTGGCACTCTTTTGGCGCTACTAATAACATAGAGCCATCACTTAGGCTTACTAGTTGGCTATTAAATAAATAGCTACTAACTGCATCTTGAATACTTACTTTACTTGTAGGTACTTCAATAATATAAAATTGTTTATTACCAATGTAGGCTTCGCGAATATCTTGCAATGCTTGCTGCTGATTTAAAAATGCTTGCTGATGGCACAGCAGTACGTTGGCATTACCTACTGCAATAACGTCGTTATGAAAAACCCCTTGGTCAATCACATCAGGGTTTTGCTGCAGTAAAATTTGGCTGGTATCTTTTAAATTATGTAAGCGGCAAATAGCTTCAGAGGCTTCGAGTGTTTGCCTTGCAGGAAACTTAACCGGTTTTGGTAAATGGCTGTTAAATGCACTGGCCCCAAATACAAACATTTCTAGGCCTTGCTCGCCATGGCTGTCGCAAAAACGGGTGTGGTTTGCTGCACCTTCATCACCAAAAAAGCCTTGATCGGGTAAATGGGTATGATGCGCAAAGTGGTTTTGGTTATTAAACATTGCTTTTAACAACCGCGTTGTGGTGGCAGGCTCTAAAGAGCGATGAAACTTATTATTTAAATTTGCAGCGGTAAAGTGCACTTTGCCATCGGTTGTATCGGGCGATGGCGACACAGTTGCGGCGTTTGCTGTCCACATTGCTGAGGCTGAATAACATGCGCGTAATAAAATAGGATCGGCGTTAAAAGCTTTATTAATAACTTGCGCGTCGTTACCGCTAAATCCCAGGCGGCGCAGTATATTTAAGTCGGGACGTGCATGGGGGGCAAATACACCTTGAGTTAAGCCTTTGTCGTGCATGGCTTTCATTTTTTCAAGGCCTTGAAGCACCGCCTCTTGGGGATTTGAAAAGCTAGCGGCGTTATTTAACGAAGCAACGTTACCATACGATAACCCCGCATAATTGTGGGTAGGGCCAACTAAACCATCAAAATTAACTTCTAAGGCAGGCATACACATTCCAAATAAATTGTTTAATAGAACTAACAATACAATGCATTGGGTTTACTTGCAAAGCGACACCAACAAGAAAAGCTTAACGGCTGAGAATACGCTCTTTATCAGCGGTAGTACGCGGATTATTTGGCTCGTTTACTTGCCAAAAACTAACATCTAAACGCCATAATAAATAAAGTGTGTGATATAAATTAAACATAGCTTTTCCTTTGAAATTTTTTAAACACATAAAGTGATAGGAAGAAGTATGCCAACGTTTAATTGAATATTTTATGAATACGAATCAATGAATTAGTGTTTTTATATAAAAAAGTTGCTAGCTTTTTGCACTTATATGGTGGGTTTTTTGGGCTGTAGGCACTTATTTGATACACGCGCTATTTTAAACGGTTTATGTAATTAATTAGATAAATCGTTAACGACTAAGTCGAGTAACTGCATTAGTTGTTTTGCTTGCTCTGCATTTACGTTATTAAATTTACACAGCACTTTGCTAGGTATATCAGCCGCTTTTAGCTTTAGTGATTGCCCCTGTTGAGTGAGTTGCACTAAACGCTTGCGCTTGTCGTGCTCGTCTTTTACTACGGCAAGTAATGACTTGTCGGTCATTTTTTTTAGTATTTGGGTCATTGCACTGCCATCAATCGCGGTGTTATTTATAAGCTCGGCAATGGTTATTTGGTCTTGCTCCCACAATGCCATCATTACTACATACTGCGGATAAGTTAAATTAAGTTCAGCTAAAGGCTCCCTATAAGCGCGAGCAATACTATTAGATGCCATATATAAACGATGACATAGCTGATTTTTTAATTTTAACTGCTCAAACGACATGCTTTAACCTCTTTGCTGAATAAAGTGCATTTTAATTTGCATGCAAAGTATTTGCAATCTATATTTAGTTGTTCTATTATTTTGCACACAAACTAAATAAATTAACTTTTTAAATTGTGGAGTTCATTATGAATGTATTACAAAACGTTGCCTATACAGCAAAAGCAACTGCAACCGGTGGCCGTGAAGGCACAGCTAAATCTGATGATGGTCGTTTAAATGTAGATTTATCAACTCCTAAAGGCTTAGGCGGCGATGATGGTAAAGGGACTAACCCTGAACAATTATTTGCAGCAGGTTACGCGGCATGCTTTATTGGCGCGCTTAAATTTGTAGCAGGCAGCGAGAAAATTACTCTGCCAAGTGACACGCACATTAATTCAGAAGTGTCGATTGGCGCTATTGACGGTGGTTTTGGTATTGCAGTTAAGCTAGCAGTGTCGCTGGGTGATATGGATAAAGCGCAAGCACAGGAGCTTGTAGATAAAGCGCACTTAGTATGCCCATATTCAAACGCAACACGCGGTAATATTGAAGTTGAGCTGTCGGTTATTTAATAACAAAACTCGCTAATATTTAAAAAGCACACAATAACCTTGTGTGCTTTTTTGTTTTTGAGGTCATAAAAATAAATATACGAAAAATCGTATATTCACTATTTCATATATTCAGTTTTTGTTTTATTGTGTACATATTAACGATACGAGGACGCTATGGAACAATTCAACCCCCTGCAATTTTATAAATGCCTAGCGGACGATACACGTTTAAAGGCCATACTGCTTATTGCTGATCAGCAAGAGTTATGTGTTTGCGAATTAGTTGCGGCACTTAATTTAAGCCAACCTAAAGTGTCACGTCATTTAGCACAGCTTCGCCAATGCGGATTGCTCACAGATCGAAAACAAAACCAATGGGTGTACTACAGTATTAATAAGGCGCTACCAGATTGGGCACAAATAGTAATTACGCAAACACGTGTTGCAACAGCATCATTTTATAAAAGCGATTTAGAACGCTTAAATGCTATGGGTAATCGCCCTGAGCGCTGTTGCTAAGTAACCTGATCTGTGGGTAATAAACTTATCTCAAGCAGCTATTTTCACTGAAAACCTCTGGCTAGAGAAAATAAAATTAAATATAACTATGACTCAATACGTTAGTAAATCTCTTAACCAGAGTTCAGATTAAGTAATTAATATAACAAAAGGTATTTTATTATGACCATTAAAGTAGGCATTAACGGTTTTGGCCGTATGGGGCGTTTAACGCTGCGCGCAGCGGTTGACTGGCCAAATATAGAGTTTATAAAAGTAAATGATATAGCGGGCGATGCTAAAACCCATGCCCATTTATTGGAGTTTGACTCAGTGCATGGGCGTCTACATCACCCTGTTACTGCTACTAATAATATTATTGAGGTTGGCAAACACAATATAACTGTAAGCAACCATAAAACCATTAACGACAACGATTGGTCTGGTTGCGATGTAGTAATAGAAGCCAGCGGTAAAATGAAAACTACCCAGTTACTAAATGCGTATTTAGCCCAAGGTGTTAAACGCGTGGTGGTGACCGCACCGGTAAAAGAAGAGGGCATTTTAAATATAGTAGTAGGGGTGAACGATCATCTTTATAAGCCAAGTGAGCACAAAATAGTTACTGCGGCCTCCTGTACCACCAACTGCTTAGCGCCTATTGTGAAGGTACTGCAACAAGAAGTGGGAATTAAACACGGCTCCATAACCACTATTCATAGTATTACCAACACGCAAACCATTATTGACGCACCACATAAAGACCTACGCCGAGCACGTTCTTGTGGCACAAGTTTAATACCAACAACAACAGGCAGCGCAACAGCCATTACGCATATTTTTCCTGAGCTTAAAGGTAAATTAAACGGCCATGCTGTACGTGTACCACTTACTAATGCCTCAATTACCGATTGTGTGTTTGAACTGCAGCGCAGCGTTAGTGAAGATGAAGTAAATGGCTGGTTTAAAAGTGCGGCTAATAACGAGCTTAAAGGTATTTTAGGTTACGAGGAAAAACCACTGGTATCGATTGATTACGCAACCGATCCGCGCAGCAGCATAATAGATGCGCTTTCAACTATGGTAATTAACAACACTCAGCTTAAATTATACGCTTGGTACGATAACGAGTGGGGCTATGCAAATCGTACTGCAGAGCTAATGCTAAAAGTTGGTTTAAGTGATCAATCAAATTAATAGGCTAATTTAATGTTTGCGCAACTAGCTAACTTACCAAGCTCACTAAAACAGTATTTTATCATTACCGGCAATTATTGGGCTTTTACTTTAACCGATGGCGCACTGCGAATGTTAGTGGTGCTGTATTTTCATCAGTTAGGTTATGGCGCATTAGCGATTGCTATGTTGTTTTTGTTTTACGAAATATTTGGCGTGATCACTAACTTAGTGGGGGGATGGTTAGGAGCGCAACTTGGCTTAAATAAAACCATGAATATAGGCTTAGGGCTGCAAATACTTGCGCTTGCTATGCTTTGCGTGCCAACAGATTGGTTAACGGTTGCTTATGTAATGGCAGCACAAGCGTTAAGTGGGATTGCCAAAGATCTTAATAAAATGAGCGCCAAAAGCGCGATTAAATATTTGGTGCCGCAAAACAGCAGTGGGCAAAGTCAATTATATAAATGGGTTGCCATACTTACAGGCTCTAAAAATGCATTAAAAGGAGTGGGCTTCTTTTTAGGTGGGGTACTGCTTACTTTATTTGGTTTTGTTGGTGCGTTGTTTACTTTAATCGTTTTATTGAGTGTTGCCTGGGTTATAAGTTTAGTCTTTTTAAAAGGCGATATAGGTAAGGCCAAAAACAAACCTAAATTTAAAACGTTATTCTCTAAATCTCGCGCTATTAATTTACTTAGCACCGCACGATTGTGTTTATTTGCCTCGCGAGACGTGTGGTTTGTAGTGGCTCTGCCTGTGTATTTAGCCACGCAATTTAACTGGAACCATACTTGGGTGAGTGGCTTTATGGCACTGTGGGTAATAGCGTATGGGTTAGTGCAATCGCAAGCACCGCGAATTACTGGGCAAGTTATTACCTCTGGTTTTAATACAGTTAATAAAGCATATAAATGGGTTACGCTATTGTGCGTTGTAACTGGCGTTTTAGCGCTGCTAATGCAATTTAATAGTGCGGTAAATTATACGCTTATAGTGGGCTTATTTATTTTTGGTGGGGTGTTTGCTGTTAATTCATCGCTACATAGTTATTTAATAGTGAGCTTTGCCAGCAGTGATGGTGTGTCGCTCGATGTAGGCTTTTATTACATGGCCAATGCCATGGGGCGCTTACTGGGTACTGTGCTTTCTGGTTGGGTATTTCAGCTTTATGGGTTAGTGGCGTGTTTATGGGTTAGTGTTTTTTTACTCATTATGGCTGCAATAGCCACCGCTTTTTTGGCTAAACATGAAGGCTAAACTTTTGTATGAGATTGCTGTTTTTACACTAAATTAATAGCTTCATTTTATAGATCAACTAAACTATATACGTTAATTAATTAAAGGGTGTGATGAATGCGGGAAATAGCGTTAGCAAAAAAGTTATTGTGGCTCTCAGTGGGCAGTATATTTATAACTGTATTAGTACTTTCGAGTATTTTATGGTGGCAGTTGTCATTAAGTAATAAAGATTTAGCGGCCAAGTCTGAAGAATATATAGTTGCTGAAGTAGAAGAAAAACTTAATGCAAACGCGGCTGTTTACGGTGAAAGAATAGCTGGATTTATTAACGAAGCCTACCGAATTCCCTATACATTGGCAGCATTACTTGGCGACGCAGCACAGCAAAATAGCTTAAACCGAGATACAGTGGTAAGTATTAACCACGCTATTATTGAAAAAAACACTCTTTTATCATCGGTTTACTCACAGTTTGAAGCCAACGCTTTTGACGGCCAAGACGCCTACTTTCAGCAAGGTTATAAACATTCTGTTGATGGTGCTGGCACACTTGAAGTATATATTACCCGCGACGAAAACGGTGTTATTGAACAGCAAAAAGTAGCTAACGCCGCAGATAAATACATTACAACACTTAACGAGTTTGGTATTCGAGAGGCACATTGGTATTTATGTGCTAAAGACACACTTAAGCCGTGTATTATGGAACCCTACCTATACGAAATTCCCTCTGGCGATTCGGTTATGCTAACGTCTTTAACAGTGCCTATTTTAAAATCAGGGCAGTTTATTGGTATTACTGGCGCTGACTTAACACTACCTACATTTCAAACCATGACAGAGCAGCTTTCTAAGCAACTTTATAATGGCAAAGCAAAAGTAACCTTGCTGAGTGATTTTGGGTTAGTGGTTGGTAGCAGCCATTATAAATCTAAATTAGGGCGTCCTTTTAAAGAAGCTGTTAACGCAGTAACGATTAATAACTTAGAAAAGCTAAAAGATCACAGTGGTATTTTTAAAGCTAACGATCAGTATTTAGTTAATTACCCAATTAATATCAAGCTTGCTAATAGGCAGTGGTCGTTAATTATAGAAGTGCCAGCAGAGCTTGCACTGGCTGGGCCGCAAGCACTTTCGCAAAATATGCAGCAAACTGCGCAGTCACTAGGGGTTATTATTTTAATAACCGGTTTAGCAATTGCAGTTGTTGCTTTTATTGTTATGAAGCTAGTTATTGGCAGTATTGTTGCTCCATTGCAGCAAATTCAGCAACGCGTTGATAACCTTGCCAGCTCGGAGGGCGACTTAACCCATACGCTGCATGTAGAGTCGCATGCAGAGCTAATTGCATTAGCCGATGGCTTTAATCGATTTTTAACTAAGCTTAGAGTGTTAATTGCACAGCTAAAAGATGTGTCTGATCAAACTAAGCAGCAAGGTGAAATTGCCCAGCATATTGCTATTGACACTAAACATAATGTACAAGCGCAGTTTCACGAAATTGAAAGCGTAGTTACTGCAATGAATGAAATGAGCGCAACTGCACTTGAAGTTGCTCGCGCATCAGAACAATCGGCGCAACAAGCGGGTGAAATTAATAGCTTAGTGGTAAGCAGTGAAACGAGTTTGTCATCAGCCATGAGCCAAGTTAAAACCATGTCTGAGGAAATTAAAGAAGCTAACCAAGCGGTGCAAAAAGTGGCATCGCGCAGTAACGACATAACGCAAATTTTAGATGTTATTCGTACTATTTCAGAGCAAACTAACTTACTTGCGCTAAATGCTGCAATTGAAGCTGCACGAGCGGGTGATCATGGTCGAGGCTTTGCGGTTGTTGCAGACGAAGTGCGTGCACTGGCGTCAAAAACGCGCTCATCAACCGATGATATTAGTCGATTAATTGATAGCTTGTTGCTTGAAGTAGGTAATGCCTCAACGGTTATCGAAAAAGGCGTAGTACGGGCACAAAGTGCAGTTGATGAAACTTCAGTAGCGTTTGATGCACTGCACAGCGTGGTAATTAAAGTGGACGAAATTACCAATCAAATTACGCATATTGCTACCGCAGCTGAAGAGCAAAGCTTAGTGAGCGAAGAAATAAACCGTAATTTAACGCTGATATCAGACGCGGCTTCGCAGCTATCTGATTTATCTTCACAAGCAGGTGACAGCAGTGAAGTACTTAATAAATTAGTTGCGCAACAAGACTCAGAACTTAATAAGTTAAAAACGTAATAGTTATTTAGCACTGAGACAAAATAAAAACGGCAGTAATTTAAATTACTGCCGTTTTTGTTCAAATAACTAAAATGAGACGTTTATAAGCTTTTTATGATCTTAAACATTTGATCTATCATTGGCTGAGCCAGTGACTCAACACCCGGGCGATTAAAATAACCACGTAAACCAGTAAACTGCACTTCAAAAAAGCGTGCATACTCTTGCGCAGATATATTATTACTTAACTCATTTTTTGCTATTGCTTGTTCAAAAAGAACCGAAAGGTAGTTTTCAAATTTATCAATTAAATCTAAGCTTAGTTGATATAAATTGCTGTCTTTATCTGCAAATTCACAGTTGGCCTTTACCAGCATACAAATAGCACTAGGCGCACTTTCTTTTTTTGTTATTACATTTTCAACAAAAGCGCGCAGCCCACCCAAAATAGTATCTGATGTGGATAGGCACTCTTTAATCTGGCTCTCCATTTGTACTGTGTAGTCTCGTAAAGACTCAATATAAAGCCCTTCCTTAGAGCCAAAAGCAGAGTAGATACTGCCAGGTCGCATATTAATAGCTTCTTGTAAATCACGCGTCGATGTTGCATGAAAACCCTTTTCCCAAAATAGCTGACTTGCAAGGCGGACAACTGTCTCACGCTCAAACTTAATCTTATTCGCCATCTCATTTCTCAATTATTTGAACACATGCTCAATTTTAAGTTGAACAACTGCTCAAAATCAAATGGTATGTGTCTCGAAGTTAACTAACTAATTATTTATTGGAGCTAAACATGACAGAATTTACTTTATATACAGCAGAAAATGCACCTGAAGAATCAAAATCTCTTATGGCCGATTCAGTAGCTGCGTTTGGTATGGTACCGAACCTACATGCAGTAATGGCAGAAGCACCTACTTTACTTAAAGGTTATCAAGTACTGCATGAGCTGTTTCAAAACACGTCATTTAATGCTGAAGAATTAACGGTT
The DNA here is from genome assembly GCF_013414205.1 of Pseudoalteromonas sp. MIP2626. NCBI lineage: Bacteria > Pseudomonadati > Pseudomonadota > Gammaproteobacteria > Alteromonadales > Pseudoalteromonadaceae > Pseudoalteromonas > Pseudoalteromonas sp. MIP2626. The sequence goes on along the minus strand of NZ_JAATTW010000026.1, from coordinate 33,023 downwards.
GTATGGCAATCAATTAACGTTGAACATAACTGTCATTATTGTGTGCCAGCCCACAGTGCAATTGCAGCGTCAATGAAAGTTGATCAAGGTATTGTTGATTCGCTAGTAAATAAAACACCACTTGCTGATCCTAAGCTTGAAGCACTTCGTGAAACCACACTTGCAATGGCACGTGACCGCGGTGTGATAAGTGATGAGCAGATTGAAAAGTTTTTTGCAGCGGGTTATGGCAAGCAACAACTGCTTGAAATTATTGTAGGCTTATCGCAAAAAGTAATGAGTAACTACACTAACCACCTTGCAGATACGCCAGTTGATGAACCATTTAAAAAATTCATAAAGTAGTTTATAAATTCTAAGTAGTTATGAAAAAGGCAGCCTTGGCTGCCTTTTTCAATTAAATGTTGTTATAAACGCTTTATTGAAACTTAACCTGCTGGTTACTGCGTGTATAGGTTCGGGGTGCAGGTTTAGTCCACTCGCCTTTTTTTAAGTACGAGGTTGATACAATAAATTCATCACCTTTAATTTCGCTGGTAGACTTAACTTTAGTTATGCCTTCTTTATTTCCCGTTACTTCTTCATAGGCTACAAACTGAGTAGGGCTAAGTATCTTCATTGTGCCTTTAGTGTAAAACCCCGCCGTAGTGAAATAATAAAATACTAATGAGTCTTTTTTACTATCGTAAAATATCATCGACTCGCCGCCATACTCTCCTTCATTGATTGAATGTATAGTACGAATAGCTTTACCGTTTAAAGCCCGCTGCCATTTACTAATGTCTTGCTTTGGCTTTGCGCCTTCAGGGACTGTAAAATTAGCCTGCCATGTGCCTAAATATGGCTTAAATGCGCTGAGCTCTTTAGCTAAATCAGCTGGATGTGCATTTACAATGGTTGTAAATACAATGCAAAAGGTTAGTATCAGTGTTTTTAAATATGACATAATTACTGCCTAGTATAAGTGAATCTGGGTATGGCCTAGATACAGTATAGGTGAGAGTTACTTGATTAAAAAAGCATTATTACTTTTTTCGATTGGTTTTTTGTGTGTATTAACCGTAGGAGGGCTGTTTAGCTATTGGCCCACAATTGCCGCAAGTGTGTACGTAGTTATGAGTACAATTACCATTTTAGTTTATAAATGGGACAAACGTTTGGCCATGAGTAAAAAGCAGCCAGTGGTGAGAGTGCCTGAGCGAACTTTACACCTTTTAGCATTATTATGTGGCTGGCCGGGGGCGTTAATCGCTCAGCAATGGTTTAGGCATAAATCACAAAAGCGTATTTTTATAGCCGTACTTTGGCTCACCATAATTATTAACTGCAGTGCGTTATTTGGCGGCTACTATTATTGGCAACTAGGGTAAAACATTACTCGTAGATAGCTTAAAGTAGTTCAAAAAATGACTATTAATTAAAATATTAAAAATAAAAAGGAATAATATTAATGAAATCTTTTATTTTAGGTCTTGGCCTAATGTTTGTAAGCCTGCCAGTATTTGCGAATGACTTAGAGCCCGCAATAAAAGACTTTGGCTTTTTTTATAATGTACCCTCACATGCACCTATAACGCAAAACACACATTTTAAAATTGCCTTTGATGTTGGCAAAGGCGCGCAAAAAGGTGAGCAGAATAATGGTATGAATTCTTTAGCGCGGTTTATTAATATGCATATAGCACATGGTATTAAACCAGAAAATATAGAGCTGGCACTCGTAATACATGGCAGTGCAAGCGTAGATGTGCTTGATAATAATACATATAAAAACCGCTTTGAAGTCGATAACAAAAATCAAAGCTTAATTGAGCAATTACTTGCTAATAATACGGTGGTTTATGTATGTGGGCAGTCGGCCACGCATTATAAAGTAGCTCCTGAGCAGTTAATAAAAGGCGTAAAAATGTCGTTATCGGCAATGACAGCACATGCGCAGTTACAACAGCAGGGCTATACGCTAAACCCTTTTTAATGATAAAAAACATATTATGCTTTGGGGATTCCAATACTTGGGGTTTAAATCCGCAAACAGGAAAACGATTTAGTGCTACAGTGCGCTGGCCAGCAAAGCTTGCTGTAAAGTTAGGGGCTAATTTTACAATAATAGAAGCTGGGCAGCCTAACCGTGCTTTAGTAAACAACCCACCGTTTGCAGGTGAGTTATCGGGCGTAACTTATTTACAGTCTTACTTAAATGAACTTAAAATAGATTTAATTATTATAGATTTAGGTACTAACGATCTGAAAAATCGGTTTAGTTTAAATGTGCACGATATTGCCGCTGGGTTAACAGCATTAATAGATTCAATATTGAATTTTTATGAGCAAAGCAATGCGCCAGGCTCTCCAAAAATTTTAATACTTAGTCCCGCTCATGTACGAGAAGTAGGAAGTTACGCAGGCGTATACAAAGGGGCAGAGCAAAAAGTAGTGCAATTAGCAGCAGCATTTGCAAATGTTGCTAGCATAAAACAATGCTCATTTTATGATTTGGCAAGGATTGTGAGTGTTTCAAATGAGGATGGTGTGCATTTAGACGAAAAACAGCATCAAAAAATTAGTGATGCATTAGAGGCGATTATTCGTGAGTTTTAATTTTTAAATATTTATTGTAAATATATTATCAGAAACTTGAATTTTCAGTTACTTATGTGATTATTAAAGGACTTTGCATAAATGGGGATACCTCAATTTACAATGAAACAGCATCCTAAAAAAATAATAGTAGTACTGCTATCAGGTGGATTTATATTTGCATTAGGTTGCTTTATTTTATTGTACTTTGCGGGTCAAAAATTAGTAGCGCAAACACATTCAGACTCACAATATTTACTCTCCCAAGTAGACGATGGTGTAGAGGAGAGCGTTCGTGTTTTAACTAAATTAAATAACCTAAATTTTACTACTTGTAACGAAGCGAATTTACTTGCTATGCGGCGGATGCTATTTGATGCCAAGTTTGCTATTGATATAGGCTACTTTAAAAATAATACATTAATCTGTACTACAGGTACTGGTATGCTTGAAAATCCTTTACCAGATAACCAACCAGATTATACTGTAAATAAAAACAGCCCCTCACAAATAGGCATACGCTTTGAGCCTGAACTTTACTTATTACTCTTTACCGAGCGCCCACTAAAAGTACTAATTATTCGCCAAGGCAACTATAACCTCATATTAAAATCAGAAGTATTCGATCCTAAAATTATTGTAACGCCTAATTGGCAGGTTTTTTATAAAGAATCTGAAAACTTATTTCATTTAGCTGGGCAAACAGGGCTTCATAATAATATAAAAAGTAATGACTATTTACATTACGAAACGAATATAACGTGCAGTAATAATAATAGAAATTATTGTGTTGCCTTGTATTTGCCATGGGATGTATTTTTTACCGATAATCGTCAACTATTCATTATTTCGTTTATTTTAATTTGCTTGGTGAGTATTTCGTGTGGCTTATTAGTTGATGAGCACCTAACTACGCGCCGCTCAATTGTAAGCAGGATACGTAGGGGATTAAAGAGCGGTAATTTTTATTGGGTTTATCAGCCAATAGTTAACTTACAAAGCGGAAAAATAATTGGTTGCGAGGTACTTGCGCGTTTTAAAGATGATTACGGGGTGCTTACACCGGATCAATTTATTCCTATACTTAGACAAATTAATTTAACTTGGTCTTTTACCAAAATAATGATTAACACTGTACTTAATGAGTTAGAAAGTGCAGAGCAGTTACCAAGTGGATTAAAGGTGTCATTAAATATTTTTCCTTGTGATGTAGAGCAAGGAAATGTGTTGTCATTACCGAAAATAGCCGGGTTAATGCAATCTAAATTTGTAATTTGTTTAGAAATTACCGAAGACGAGTATTTAGATTCAACTATTGCTCATGGCTATTTTAAAACATTAATCGAGTCGGGTTTTCGCTTGTCGCTTGATGATTTTGGCACTGGTTATTCAAACTTAAAAAACTTACATAATTTGAGTTTCCATCAGCTTAAAATAGACCGTTCATTTGTACAAGACATAGCTACGGAAGGCTTAAAAGCCTCTATGATCCCTAATATTATGGAGTTGGTACATAAATTTGGTTATACCTGTGTGGCAGAGGGCATAGAAACAACAGAGCAAGAAGTCATTTTAAAAGAAGCAGGGGTACATTACGGGCAAGGCTGGAAGTATGGCCGGCCTATGCCTATTTTAGAATTTAAAGAGTATATAGCTAATCGATAAAGTAACGCTTAGCGTATATAAAAGCACAGGTGTTACTTTAAAAATTATAATTAGGATTTACTATGGCTAAATCAATACTCACTGCTTTTTTATTTATATTTTTAGCGGCATGTTCTACTCAGTACCCAAATCAGCAAGTAATTGGTAAACAATTTCCAAGGATTGACGGCGAAAGTTTAACGCAAAATAAAGTGACTATTCCAAGCAGTCTTACTGCAGATAAAACACTTTTGCTTATAGGCTATAAGCAAGATAGTCAGTTTGACATTGATCGCTGGTTAATTGGCTTAGATATGAGTGGTGTAGTTATTCCTACCTACGAACTACCCACTATTGCTGGTATGGCACCTCGCATGTTTAGTGCATTTATAGACAGTGGTATGCGTAAAGGAATTCCAAAAGAGCTTTGGGCTGGGGTAATCACTATTTATAAGGACGGCGAAAAAGTACAAAAATTCACTGGTAATCAAAATCCTAACAATACCCGTGTAGTCCTTATAAATAACAGCGGTAAAATACTTTATTTTTACGATAGAGGCTTTTCAGTTGATGCGTTAAATAAGTTAAAAGCGACTATAAACTAAATTTATTGATTGCTTTTGTTTTACAGCTTTATTCTAAATGACTATTACTAGTTTTCCTCTACTGATGTTAATTTTGGCTTCGTTAATTACAGTGTGTTCTGCAATAAGTAATAGTTAGTTTGGGTTAAATAAATAGATACGTAAGAGACTGCAAAGCATGCTTATCGTGAGATGCAAAACAGGTGGTTAACAACTGTGAACGAATGTAAAAACTGTATTGTAAGTTGTTCAAAAATTAGGTAGTGTTACATAAGAATTCTAAGGAAGAGTTTCATGTTACAGCAATCAGCTTTTATAAAAACAAATTTAAAATCATCGGCTTACTCGTATAGTTATAAGGATATTTTAAGAACCCTCCAGGCTTTGTTCAACACTATAAATATGGATGATGCACTGCCAAACGTTGAGCAACGTTCACAATATACTTTGTATCTAATTGATGGCGCCACGCATAATTGGCACAACCTTGTACCTGCAGATTTAATCGCTTTAGCGAGGCAAAATAATGTGGTGATATTTAATGTTGAGCGTAAAGCAATATGTGAGAAAAACTTACTACTTAACCATGTTAATGGTGTGTTTTATAAGTCGACGCCAAGTGAGGAAGTTTTTAAAGGTTTAGTTAAAATAAATGCGGGCGAATTATGGTTTACTAGAATGATACTTTCCCAAGCATTTAGCGATATTTTAGTTGCAACCTCTTCGTTTAATAGTTTACACGAAGGCATAGAATTAAAGCAGGACGATTATCAACATTTAACTAAACGAGAGCGTTCAGTTATTCATCTAATAGCACAAGGGGCGAGTAATAGTGTTATCGCAGATAAATTAAATATTAGCGATCATACAGTCAAAACTCATTTATACAGCGCATTTAAAAAAACAAGTTCTCGTAATAGGATTGAGCTAGCTAACTGGGCGCAGCGTTATATATCGGTTTTATTACCTATGAGTAAACAATAATTACATGCATTAAAAAATGGCTACTTTTATAAGTAGCCATTTTTGTTTGCTATTAACTTACTTTTTTAGCCCACAAGCCTTTATCAATACCTTTGGTTATAAGATCAGTGAGCGCTTTTTCAATTGCTTGAGTAACACAAATGCTCATAGGTTCATTATCGCTATAGCCAGCTTCTGCCTCGGCAAGGCGCTTATAGCTTACATACCTAAAAAAACCAGCACGCATTTCTTGGCTCAATACTTTTTTACTGGTTGCTACCGAGAGTAATACTTGCCCTGTACGTACGTCTACGGCACGTAAATAAATAGATATAGCATCTTCTCTATATAATTCAGATGCACCTATACCAAAGTACTCCATTCCTAGGCCACCGGTTTTTACATTGGTGTCATAACTAATAATACCGCCTTCTAAAATAATTTTAGCTGTTGTTAATGGCGGTAAATCGGCTTGATTTGGGTTTTCTGACTGGGCAGCACGAATGATTTTCCGCTCAGTTAGTATGTTTTGCAACCCTTCGCGCTCAACCGGTGTAAACCAATCTGATTCATGCAATGCCTGAATTAATATGGAATTAGCCCCTTGAGTAACTGCGGTTGAAAAAGAGCTAACATTCGTTTGCGGTTTGTATTGACCCGTTTGATCTCTAAATGAATAAACAGAGACGGGAATACTGCCCATTGGCTTGGGTAAGTTTTTTAAATCAGCAAAAATCTCAGTAGGCTCTAAACTTATGGCTTTTTGTTGCGATGGCGGAATTAAATTTCCTATCGTTGTACAGCCCGTTAAAGTAAGTAATATTATTGTTATTAGCAGTTTATACATTATCCAAACCTCGGTACTTCGATGATCACAATGGTGCCATCTAGCATATTTGTTATTTTTACAGTAATAGTATCTGTGGTACTGGTGATCACTTCAATTTGGTAGTCACCACTCATAAATATAGAGTCTTGATTAAATATACTGTCTTCAGAGTCTTCACCAAATGCCATATTGGTAATTTCTCTGACCATTCTATTTAGGTAAGTACGCTGTAAAGAGTCTTGAAATTGTTCTGCATAATCTCTTTCGATGACAGGTGCTTTGTGTTTGTTTTGCGCTTGAGCTTTACTCAACAACATATTTGCATTGAGTGGGTTGCCGCCAAAACTTGGGTTAATTGGGGTGTAAATTAATTCAGTTGCACTAGCTGAAAAGCTTAGAGTTATTATTATAAGTAGTATTTTATTCATTTTACCATCCGTTTACAGCCATATCGGGAGACGATACAGCCATGTTTGAGCGAGCCATTGCATCTATTACAATATAAACTGCTTGTTCAACGCGTTCGTCAAGAGGCTCTAACCTACGACCTAAATAAGTTGCATAAATAAGTTGGTTATTCATTATTAAAGAAAGCCTGGTGCCAGCCTTAGGTAGCACGGTTTCTTTTATTTCAATATTAAAACCCGCAGTTGAAGGTAAGTCTCTCCAGTAGTTTGAAAACTTGTAATAAAACTGATGGCCAAAACGGCTAATACTTCTATCGAGTAATAAGCCATCTATTTCTAGTTCATCAGTTGCCAATACTGTAGGTGAGAAGCACAGTAAAATTGAGAGTAAGTAGCTAATATATTTGCTTTTATTATTTTTCATATTATAAAAGGGGGGAAGTATACCTCCCCCCCACCTTAGCAATTACATTTGCGTAACTGTAGCAGTATTTCCGTCACCAATTTGCGTAACAGATACCATGCTGTTCGAGCCGATTATGCCGCCTTGAACAAGGTTATCGTTACCAATTTGATTAACAGTAAATGAAACATCCTCTCCACCAATTAAAAAGGCTGACTGATCCATACCTGTAACCCAGTTTCCTTCACCTTCTTGTGAAATATCAATACTATGGCCGCTACCTTCAACCATAATGTCAACTAAGTTGATTTCACCTGTTTGCGATATATCAATTTGGTTTGTATTACTATCTAATATACCAGCAAGCGTAACCATGGTTTCATTTGCTACACCACTTTGCATGATATCAATATTGTTATCATTAGAAGTTAGTGCCGTATTAGGGTAAGAAGACTCTACAACAGTTGTATTTTCTTCACCATTTTGAAATACATCTACATCGTTACCAGTACCATTAAAGTTAACCAGATGTGCGGCATTTAAATCACCAACTTGGTTAATTAAAAACTCATTATCTGAACCAATAACACCCATGTATGCTTCGTTCCCAAAGCCATTTTGAGTTGCAGTTAATTCGTTATTATCACCAATTAATTCAGCTGTAGCTGAGTTGAGAGTATCTAACTGAGTAATAGTAATTTCATTATTATTGCCTAAAAATAGAGCCGAATCTGCTGTATTGCTAGTACCTTCTTGATCAAGGTCTATTTCGTTATCACTACCAACAATAGCAGCAAAGTTAACTGCATTAGATTCACCATCTTGCTCAACTTTTAGCTCATTAGCATCACCCGATACATCGCTAAAGGTTGCTATGTTGCGCGAGCCATCTTGTTCAATATCAAGGTCGTTATCATTACCTTGTAAAGAATTGATTGTAAATGCGTTCCAATAAACCCCTGATTGCTCAATATCAATAGTATTTTGATCACCGGTTAATGACGTTATTTCAGCTTCGTGCCATTCACCAGTTTGTACTGCACTGATTTCGTTGGCATTACCTTGCATATCAAGGTTATAAAACCAATGGCCACCAGCACCCTGAGCTACATCAATCGTATTATCGTCACCCGTGATAATGTTTATAGCTTCGTTATTTACTAAAAAGCCAACACCCTCTTGGGCAACAACTAAAGAGTTGTAATCACCGGTTACTTGCGAGATTAAACCGTTAGCAACACCATCTTGAGAATACTCTTCTGTATTACTATTGCCCACAGTAGCAACGCCTGCGTAATTACCAGTTTGGTTTTGCGTAATTTCTGTGTAATTTTCATTACCATCAATGGTAGCAAGCATGGTGTTGTTATCACCTACTTGTACTAATAATGCATCGTTATTGTTGTTGTTTTGTATCAAAGTCATGTTATTTGATGCGCTCATTACAGAAATGGCCGTACCTATTTCTGAATTTGAGGCTGATTTAGTATCTGTATTTGCATAAGAAGCGAAGCTTGCACCCATTGCAACTGCAACTGCGCAGCTTAAAATTGATTTAGTTAATTTCATTATTTATTCTCCTTGAATAGTAAAAATAAAATACCTAGATATTATCTGTTTTAATTAGGTATTTTCTGTTTCAGCATGCCGTGCTGATATAATGTGTTGTGATCCACTTGATTACTTTTAAGTATGTAAAGTGTTAAGTATGACCAGCGCTCACTGCTTATTTGCATCTTAGATAAAGTACAAGCTGCTCACAGTGAAACAATAATCATGGTGTTAACTGTATTAGTTAATTTTAATTTGTTAAATCATCATTTTTTACCAATTTTAAAGTGCTTATATTTCATGTGCTTATGGTTGTTTTTTGTTTTTATTATGGTTTTATGCAAAAAGCAGTAAAAAAGAAGGAGGTCTACGCTTTTTAACTTATTTAACAAGTTCATAACAACGGCTGTATTTTATGTTTTTCCGATGAAAATCTAGTCAAAATGATTGGTTTTTGCTTTTCTTGCTTGTGTAATTTTATCTTTAGCTGTTTTCTAATAGCTTGCCATGTGATCCCTTGTACTGAAGTAGTAAATAAAATTACTTAGTGTTACTAAGTTAACCCAAACTATGGATAGAACAATGAAAACAAAATTATCTATTATTACACTTGCACTCCTACCTTGCTTAGCCGCCGCTAAAGTGCCCGATGTTGGTGTGATGCAACAACAAGATGCAGCGACTAGTGATTCTTTAATTGTTAAATATAAAAAAAATGCCACCCCAGCAATGCGAAAGCATGCAAGATCTTTAGTTAGAGCTAAAATTTCAGATTTAAATAATGATGAAATAGATGACAGCTATACCTCATTACTTTCAGGTCGCCTTGCTAAGTTTAAAGTAGCGGGCATGAGCACCAAAGAAGCGATTGAGCGCTTAAAGTCGCACCAAGCCATTGAATATGTAGAACCTGATTATAAAGTTAGTATTGCGAATGTACCCAATGATCCCCGTTTTGATGAACTTTGGGGCTTACATAATGTAGGCCAGTCAGGTGGTACCGTTGATGCAGATATTGATGCTCCAGAAGCATGGACTATTTCTATTGGTAGCCGAGATGTAGTGGTAGGTGTAATCGATACCGGTGTTGATTATAGCCATAATGACCTTGCAAGTAATATGTGGGTAAATACCGCTGAAATTGCAGGAGATGGTATAGATAATGACGGGAATGGTTACATAGATGACATTTATGGTATCAATGCAATTACTGATAGTGGCGATCCAATGGACGACCAAGGGCATGGTACTCATGTGTCAGGGACTATTGGTGCAAGTGGCAATGATGCGATCGGTGTTGTAGGGGTAAACCATGAAGTGTCTATTGTTGGCTGTAAATTTTTAGCTGCTGATGGCACGGGGAGTACTTCTGGGGCAATTAAATGTATTGATTATATGATTAGCCTTAAAAATTCAGGTGTTAACCTTCGTGTGCTAAACAATAGCTGGGGCGGCGGCGGGTTTAGCCAAGCACTTGCTGAAGCGATTGATGCAAGCGAAGCGGCAGATATACTTTTTGTAGCTGCGGCAGGTAACGATGCATTAGACAATGATCTTAACCCTCATTATCCATCAAGCTATGAGCACGATAGTATTTTATCTGTAGCAAGTACAGATCGTAATGATGCTATGTCGAGCTTTTCACAATGGGGCTTAACAAGTGTTGATTTAGGTGCCCCAGGTACTGCCATTTTATCTACTGTGCCAGGAAACGCTTATAGTAGTTACTCAGGCACCTCTATGGCAACGCCTCATGTTGCTGGTGCTGCAGCACTTGCTTTATCAGTTAACCCAGATCTAACAGCGTTAGAATTAAAAGAGTTATTAATGAGTAGCGGCGATGCCAACGCAGCACTACAGGGTAAAACGGTTGCTGGTACACGATTAAATGTAAACCAAGCGCTAATTGACGCAGATCCAACCCCAGGCTTTAAACTCAGCGTTAGCCCTTTGTCACAGGAGATCACTGCGGGTGAGTCAGCAAGCTATACGTTTAGTGTAGGCTCAATTGCCAATTGGGATGGTGATGTTGCGTTTGCATTGACAGGTAATTTAGATTCAGCGTCACTTTCACGAAACACTGCTCGCCCAGGTGAAGAAGTACAGTTAGTAGTACCTACCACTGAAGAGACGCAGTGGGGTGAATATGAGTTTACCGTTACAGCAACGTCGGATGATAGAGTTAAGGAAAGCACTGTAAAATTAATGGTTAAACCTATGGGGTTGAATGATTTTACTTACAGCAGTGATGAAAATATTGCTATTCCTGATAATGCGCCAGAAGGTGTAAGCTCTGTAATTACGATTGCAGATGAGTTAACCGTTTTTAATACAGTTGCCGATGTTAACATTAGTCATACTTGGTCTGGTGATTTAATTGTAAAGCTTATCTCAGCGCAAGGCACTACAATAACGTTACAAAATAAAGAGGGCGGTAGCTCAGACGATATTATTAAAAGCTTCACTTCGGATGCATTTAATGGCGAAGTAGCCACTGGCGATTGGGCATTACATGTACAAGACACTGCCGGTGCTGATACAGGTAATATAAATGGCTGGTCACTTACTTTAAGTGCAATTGGAGAGGTAAGCCCGCAACCACCACGTGCTAGTTTTAGCGTTGAAACACAAGGCTTAACGGCTTCGTTTACCGATAGTAGCACAGATGCTAATAACGATATTACACAGTGGCAGTGGAGCTTTGGTGATGGTGCTACATCAACCGATGCAAGCCCTTTGCATGCTTATGCAGTGGCGGGTAGCTATGAAGTTGAATTAACTGTTACCGACAGCGAAGGCAATACCAACGCATCAACTCAAACTGTAGTAGTGAGTGATGTAGAGATTGAGCTAAGCCTTAAGCGCGCTAATAAATCACGCTTAGGCACAATGCGTGTAGAGCTAAGTTGGCAGCAAGTGGGTGCTCAGTCATTAAATGTATATCGTAATGGCGAGTTAGTAGGCACAACCTCAGATAACGGTCGTTATCGTGATTATGTACGTGGTGCAACACTACCTGCGTACGACTATCAAGTGTGTGTAACTGAAAACGTGTGTTCAAACATAGTGACGGTAACTTTTAACTAATAAAATAGTTACCTATTAATATGACACAAGCCCAGCAATGCTGGGCTTTTTTGTTTCAGATTTTATTAAAAAAGCGGCAGCTAATCTATTTTAGTTGTGATTTAGCAACTAACTAAGTTTATATTTACTCACAATTAGCCCGTTCACATCGGCGTAAAGCCAATCATTAGGCTCAATGCAGACGCTTAACATGGCAATAGCTTGATTATTTTCACCACAACCTCGCTTTAACGTACAGCGTGGTGTTGAGCCAAGCGCCATAATAGGTAAATTTAAGGTAGCAAGAATCTCAATATCTCGGCAACAACCATTTATAACTATACCTTCCCAGCCATTTTTTAAAGCACGCTCTGCCATAATATCGCCAATAAATGCAAAGCGTTTACTAGCAAAGCCGTTAATAACCAGCACTTTACCTACGCCATTTTGATGAAGTATTTCAGCGGCAAACGAATTGTCATCGGGGCACGTTACAGTAACGACTTGACCACTAAAGGTGGTTTTGTTGCCAAAGTGCTGTAATCCACAGTCGGCTACTTGTACGCTATCACGGTGTTCGTCGTATAGATCGGGAGTCGTGAACTTGTTCATATTTGCTTTCTCTGTTTAGTGAGTTATTTAACCACACCACTGTAAAAGTGGTAATACGAGACAAAAGAGTCAGTAACTTTAATTTATCTAGCGTTTGTGCTGCTTTGCTAAATTTAAACACTGAATGGCTGTTTACGCTTATTGCTTATAACTATAGTGATAATATTTAGCTTTGATAATGCTAGTTATGCACTGCAGATTAACGGCATGTTATTGTTAAAACAAAAAATTACTGTTAGTTTAGCTGCAAATTATTAAGTAGTACTTTAGGTTTAATATGGATTTTATAAGCAAAAATAAATATACACTTTATGGAGTCGCTGCAATATTACTGTGGAGCTGCTTAGTGGCATTACTACGGGATATTTCTGAGTTGTTTAGCCCCATTGGTGGTGCTGCGGCTATGTACTCTGTAAGTGCGATATTTTTAATTTTGGTTATGGGAGTGCCTAAGTTTAGTGGATTTTCGAAACGCTACTTGGTAGTAGGTACTTTATTATTTGTGTCGTACGAAATTTGCTTGGCACTTTCTATCGGTATGGCAAATAGCCGCCATCAGGCTATGGAAATGGCGGTAATTAATTATTTATGGCCCACGCTGACTATATTGCTCTCTATTATTATTGGGCGTAAAAAAGTAAGTTACTGGGTTTACCCAAGTATGATCATTGCTTTTTTAGGGGTTGCTTGGTGTATTACGGGCGATCAAGAAATGTCAGTCGATACGTTAGTTACTAACTTTGCTGATAATCCTGCTACTTATTTAATGGCATTAGCTGCCGCGTTTATATGGGCTATTTATTGCGTAGTAACGCAAAAAATAAGTAATGGTAAAAATGCTATTACGTTATTTTTTACTGTTACGGCAATGAGTTTGTGGGCGCAATATGGTTTTAGTAATGAAGCGCCATTAACGTTTTCAATCAGCTCAAGCATGACATTGTTACTTGCGGGTGTAGTTGTTGGCAGTGGTTATGCACTGTGGAATCAAGCGATTATTGGCGGTAACTTAATGCTGCTTGGAACGCTTTCGTATTTTACGCCGGTGTTTTCTACTATTATTTCGGCGTTGTATTTGTCTATTACGTTAAGTGCTTCGTTTTGGCAAGGAGTGGTGCTGGTAACACTTGGCTCGCTAATTTGCTACTTTGTAACGCGAGATAAACCCCAAAAATATAATGTAGAAGTAACGACTTAAATAAGCAGTCCGCTAAAGTTTAGTTACACCTAAAGCTCTTTTATAAGGGCTTTTGAACTTTATTTAGAGTTTTAACCTGCGTGAGTAAATTGAGCACTTTTTGCTGGCCAAATGTGTGTGCAAATTGCTCGGCTGTTTGGCCTGCTTTGTTTTGATGTGCGTTGTCGCAATCAAGTGATACCAGTGTTTTGGCTATACTAAACTCACCTCTAAAAATAGCGGCCATAAGGGCTGTGTTACCTCGGTTGTCTTCCATGCAAGCATTAGCGCCTAAGTGTAAAAGTGTGTTTACCGTATTTTTATTACCATGGTAAGTGGCAATCATTAATGCGGTGTAACCTTTATTGTTATAGCTGTCGATAGGAATGCCGGCACTTACAAATTGCTTAATTACAGCGGTATCGTTGGTACGTGCAGCAGCAAAGTAATAAGCAAATAAACTCTCGTATTGTGTTTGCGCTGAGTGTTGGTTTTCAAGTTGTGTACTAGGTGTTTGTGTATCCGTTGTATTTTGAGCGTAAACACTACTGGTAAAGCTTATTAGTAGCACTACTATAATTAATAAATTACGCATTACTTTATACCTTTTAAAAAGAGGAAGGGGATTGGTTGCCTCCTTCCTCATGGTTGTGGTTACTTATATAACAGCTTGTTTAGTTGGGACTAATGTTTTGTAACTTGCTAATTACAGGTTAGCTGCAAGCTGCTTAACTATTTTAATATCGCCATTAACGGCTTTAGTTAAACGTGTACCGTACTCACTATCAGCTTTGTAAAAGTGGCTAAGCATTTTGTGCTTAACGTTACTGTCTTTTATTTTTACTAAATCGCCCGCTAGGTTATTGATCAGATTAGTACGCTCTTGCTTACTAAAACCTCGGTATAAAACACCTGCTTGCGCGAAGTTTTGCTGCTTTTTAATGGCGGCTTGTTGTACGTAACCTTGCAGTTGCGTTTGGCTTCTACGGGCAATTGGGTTTTCAGCTACGTTTTCTTGGCTTGGTTGATAGTTTACGTTGCTTTGAGTATTACCATAGTTCATTGCGCCGTCTTGGTTGTAGTTAACTACCTCCACTTTTGCACGGTTAATTGGCAACTGTTGATGGTTAGCACCAAGGCGATACATTTGCGTATCTGCGTATGAAAATACACGCCCTTGTAATAACTTATCTTCTGAGGGTTCAATACCCGCAATAATGTTAGACGGTGCCATTGCTACTTGTTCTGTTGACTGAAAAAAGTTAGTTGGCATGCGATTAAGCGTTAATGTACCTGCCTTCACTTCTTTTACACCTAACCACATTTTTGTTGCATCTAATGGGTTGTAATCAAAGTCGTCAAGCTGCGACGGATCAAGCGTTTTAATGTATAGATCCCATTCTGGGAAGTTACCTTTATTTACTTCGCTGTATAAATCACGCGTTAAATGTTGAAAGTCTTGGCTTTGAACTTCAGCGACTTCTTTTGCATTTAAATTCTCAATGCCTTGTTTACTTACCCAATGAAATTTAACGTACTTAACATCGCCCGATTTATTGATCATTTTATAAGAGTGAACACCCCAACCATCCATTTTACGTAAGCTTGCTGGTGTGCCGTAGTCGCTATAAACCCACGTTAACATGTGAGTAGAGCCTGGTTCGTATGAAAAAAAGTCAAAAACACGGTTAGGATCTTGAATGTTATCTACAGGTGATGGCTTTAATGAATGGATCATATCTGGAAATTTAATTGCATCACGAATAAAAAACACCGGTAAGTTAAGGCCCACTAAATCCCAGTTACCTTGATCGGTGTAAAATTTAATCGCAAAGCCACGTGGGTCGCGCAGTGTTTCTGGGCTACCTTTTGAGTGAATTACCGATGAAAAACGTACAAAAACGTCAGTTTCTTTACCGGCCTCGGTAAAAGGTGCTGCCATGGTTAAATCATCTAAACTTTTAGATGCCACAAATACACCATGAGCACCCGTACCACGCGCATGTACCACACGCTCAGGAATACGTTCACGTGCAAAGCGTTGTAGTTTTTGAATTAGTTGTACGTCTTCTAATAACACACTGCCGCGCTCGCCTGCAGTTATTGAATTTTGGTTGTCGCCAACAGCTGCGCCGTTGTCTTTAGTTAATGTAGCCGCGCTTGCTGGTAATGCCATCGCAAGTGTTAACGCGCTTAATGTTAGTTTTGTATTCTTGTTTATTGCGTTTAATAAAATATTCATGTCGACCTTATTATTTAAAATTGCCGGCAGTGCTGCTGGCTGTTTAACTGTTGAGGAGTGTATGAATATTCCTTTGTTCGGTAAAGTTGATTAAATAGATTGGAATAATTCATAAATAAGATTGCAAGAGGGGCTTAAAATATACTTTTAGATCCAATTTTAGGTTTATATATTTTTTGTAAACTTGATTAAATACAGCGGCTTTTAGTTTTGTTTATTTATGTTTGTAGTAGCGACAAGTAAATTCGTTCACTTTTTGTTGACATTCAAAAACAATAAAGGGAATATGCTCGCTAGTCGGGCTTATGCTCATCTGGTGTTTTGCACAAAAAGTAAATGTTTAAGGTAACCCAATGAACGCTAAAATTGATTTAGTAATATTTGATTGCGATGGGGTAGTCATCGACAGTGAAATACTCAGCGCTCAAGTGTTGATTGATATGCTTGCGTATTTAACGGTTAACATTGACCGCGGATATGTACAGCAACACTTTTTGGGGTGTAATTTTAAAACCGTAAGTCAAAAAATCCAAAACGCCTTTAATGTCACTTTGCCAAATAGCTTTGAAGATGATTACCGAGAAGCGCTCTTAAACGAGTTTGGTTCAGCGCTCAGTACAACCGATGGCATAAACGAAGTACTTAATAACTTAGCTGTGCCCAAATGTATTGCCACAAGTAGCAGTCCAGCACGTACAGCTAAAGCATTAGATATAGTTAATTTAAGTAACTGTTTTAGCAATACGATATTTACCAGCAGTGAAGTAAAGCGTGGTAAACCCGCCCCCGACTTATTTTTACATGCAGCTAAGCAAATGGGCGTAAAACCAGAGCATTGCTTGGTAATTGAGGACAGCGAAGCTGGCGTATGTGCAGCCATAAATGCCAATATGCAAGTACTGCATTACAGTGGCGGGCAGCACATGCAAACGGCCATTAACTATGTTCATAAAGCGTATCCAAATATTGCTCACTTAACTCATTGGCAGCAGTTTTTTACAGCTTATCCTGCACTTAAAAGTAAAAACATTTAAACATGGCTACTTATACCAACACACATTTATAGGGTTTATAAGTGGCAAAATATAAGCGTTGTTAGTACTGGTATTAATTATAAAAACTAAAACAAGTGGTTACGCGTTTATAAAACTAAATTATAAGAAGCAAAGTCTTTAGGTATTAAGTACTTTGCTGTTAACAACTAGGAAATACCATGGCAACGAGTCCACACACACACACATTTAAAGATGTAAACGAAGAGCAACTTCCGGTTGCTAATAATAAGCTTCACGGCTGGAAACATTTTGCAGGGCTATACGCTGGTGAACATGTTGCTGCCACTGAATTTGTTATTGGCGCAACCTTTGTTGCATTAGGCGCATCAACCATCGACATTCTATTGGGGTTATTAATAGGTAACCTGTTAGCAATGTGTTCTTGGTGGCTAATTACGGCACCCATTGCAGTACAAACCCGCTTAAGTTTATATAACTACTTAAACAAAATTGCTGGTAACTCAATGACCAAGCTCTATAACTGGGCTAATGTAGTTATTTTTAGTGTTATATCGGCGGCCATGATCACGGTATCCTCCACCGCCGTGCGGTTTTTGTTCGACATACCCGCGCAGCTTGATTGGTATCCAAACAGCTTTTGGTTTGTCGCCATTGTTTTAGCCGTTGGCTCAATTGTTGTATTTGTTGCTATGTATGGCTTTTCAACCGTTGCTGACTTTTCAAAACTGTGTGCGCCCTGGCTATTTGTTATATTTATTGCAGGCTCGTTCGCGTTATTCCCTGAGCTTTCAAACCACGTATTGGGTTCTACCTCTTTAACTAGCTTTAGCGACTTTATGACCATAGGCGACTCCTCCATCTGGACGGGCACCAATGCCGATGGTGAAAAAGGCATTGGCCTATTAGAAGTGATTGGCTTTGCATGGGCTGCTAACTCAATTACTCACTTTGGTTTAATCGACATGGCTATTTTTAGATTTGCTAAACGCAAAAGCTATGGTTTGTTTTCTGGTGTGGGTATGTTTTTTGGTCATTACTTAGCGTGGATCTCTGCCGGTATTATGGGCGCAGGTGTTGCGGTATTACTTAAAACAACCATTTCGTCACTTGATCCGGGTGATGTTGCATACCATGCATTAGGTTGGACTGGCTTTGTTATTGTAATTATTGCCGGTTGGACTACAGCTAACGCAAACCTTTACCGCGCTGGCCTTGCAGCGCAATCTATTTTTGTTAATCAGTCACGTGAGCGCACCACCGCCATAGTGGGTGTGGTAACCGTAATAATTGCATGCTTCCCATTTGTATTTTCACAAATGCTACCACTACTTACCTACGCCGGTTTATTAGTTGTGCCAGTGGGCGGCATTGTATTTGCCGAGCATGTGTTATTTCCTAAAATTGGCTTAACACGTTACTGGGCTAAATATAAAAATATTACCCGCAGCATCCCTGCTATTGCCTCATGGGCACTTGCACTTGTGTTCGGTTTTGGCTTAAACGCAATTGATGTAATGTCGTTTTACTACTTGTTTATTCCTACCTGGATTTTCACCATCGTTATTTACACACTTTTAGCTAAAAAATACGGTGCCGGTGAAGATTACACGCAAGAAATTGCAGCAGAAGAGCAAGAGCAACGTAATATTAAAGAATATCAAGCAGCTGAGGCTAAAGACATTCCAAAGCCAGTAATTGACAGCTCTGTATTTACCAAAGTTCTTAATGGCATATCGACTATTTCATTGGTGATTATTTTTATATTTGCCAGCCAAGTGATGTTTTTCAGTGACACTATGGTGATGTACAGCGCTAATAAGTCGCAGTTCGAAATTGCCTGTTTTATTTGTACTGTTATTTATTTTGTTACTGCGTACTGGTCGTTAAAACGCCATAAAGTACTCAATACAGCATCGTAATTACTTATCGTAATACAGTATCGTAATTTATATTTTATTTTTGTTTAGTAAGGTCGCACCATGACGCAACATCAACACACAAACGCTCTTGTTACAGGGCTAAACCAACAGAGCTTGGCTCAATTACCAAGCCATGTTGACACACCAAGTTACGACCGTAGCGCCGTTAAAGCGGGGATTGTTCATATTGGTGTAGGCGGCTTTCATCGTGCTCACCAAGCGGTATATGTTAACGAGCTTTTAAAAACCCCAGGCTCTGAGCAGTGGGGCATATGTGGTGTTGGCCTGTTAGAGGGTAACCGTGGTCTGCGTGATATTTTAAAGCAGCAAGATTACCTTTACACGCTAACTGTTAGACACCCAGACGGTAAAATAGATAACAAAGTAATTGGCTCAATGATCGACTTTTTGTTTGCTCCAGAGGACAAACAAGCGGTAATTAATAAACTCGCACACAGCGATACTAAAATTGTATCGCTTACTATTACCGAAGGCGGTTATAACTTTAACCCGGCAACGGGCGAATTTGATTACAGCAATCCAGATATTATTAACGACATTAATAACCCGAACGACCCAATTACGGCGTTTGGTTACATTACTGCTGCGCTAAAACTGCGTAAAGAGCAAGGTTTGGGCGCGTTTACAGTGCAGTCATGCGATAACATTCAGCATAACGGTAACGTAACACGCAAAATGCTTTTAGCCTTTGCCACAGAGCAAGACAAAAACCTAAGTGAGTGGATTGAGCAAAACGTATCGTTTCCAAATGCGATGGTTGACCGCATAACACCGGTATCTAAAAAGAGTGATATTGATTACGTGGTTGATGCCTATGGTGTTAGCGACGAGTGGCCAATTACTTGTGAGTCGTTTACACAATGGGTAATAGAGGACACATTTAGTGACTCTCGCCCAAATTGGGATGTTGTTGGTGCACAGTTTGTAACTGATGTGACGCCTTATGAAACCATGAAAATACGTTTACTTAATGCTGGGCATTCTGTGCTTGGTTTATTAGGTTCAATTCATGGTTATGCCACAATTGACGAAACGGTATCTGATGAATTATTTGCCACATACCTACGTGCTTTTATGGATAAAGAAGTAACGCCAAACCTTGAACCGCTTGAAGGTATTGATCTTCAAAGCTACAAAGATACGTTAATAGAGCGTTTTGCTAACCCTAATATTAAAGACAGCCTGGCGCGTATTTGCAGTGAAAGCTCAGCTAAACTGC
Organism: Pseudoalteromonas sp. MIP2626; assembly: GCF_013414205.1. Lineage (NCBI taxonomy): Bacteria > Pseudomonadati > Pseudomonadota > Gammaproteobacteria > Alteromonadales > Pseudoalteromonadaceae > Pseudoalteromonas > Pseudoalteromonas sp. MIP2626. The sequence goes on along the minus strand of NZ_JAATTW010000026.1, from coordinate 12,793 downwards.
CTAAGTTTATTATTGCTACAATTAACGAAAACCTAGTACAAGGTCGAGATATATCGTTGGCTGCACTGGTTATTGCTACTTGGTGTTTATACAGCGATAAAGGTGTAAGTGAAAAAGGCGAAAAGCTTGAAATTCAAGATGCGATGTACAAAGAGCTTAATTCTTACGCGCAAGAGACTCAAACTAGCCCGATTGCATTTTTAAAGTTAACGAGCTTGTTTGGTAAGCTTGAGCATAACGAAGCTTTTACTGCAGAGTATAAAAAATCGATTGCCGCGCTATACGCACCTAATAGTAAAATTAAAGCCATTATGCAGGCTGTACTTGAGCAAAAGAGTAACTAATTATGAGTATTTTAATTAATCATAAATCAGGCGAAAACGTAAGTGTTAGCTGCTTTGGCGAAGTGCTGTGGGATTGTTTTGACTCTGGTAAACGCTTAGGTGGCGCGCCACTTAATATGTGTGTGCGTATTAACTCACTAGGCATTAAAGCCGACATGATCAGCGCTGTTGGCAACGACGAGTTAGGCGCTGAGCTGCTCGGCGAAATTGCGAGCAAAGGCGTAAGCTGCGATTATATTGCTATTAATAGTGACAAAAAAACCAGCACGGTTGAGGTAACACTCGATAGTGGTGGCTCAGCAAGTTATGAAATAGTGGCAGATACAGCGTGGGATAATATAGCGCTTACAGATGAGTTACTGAGTAAAGTTAAAAGTAGCGATGTATTTGTATTTGGCAGCCTAATAGGGCGAAGCGAAACGTCTTTGGCAACATTAAATCAATTAGTTGATGTAGCAAACTTTAAAGTGTTTGACGTAAACCTACGTGCGCCTCACTACACATTAGCAACACTCGTAGATTTAATGAACAAAGCCGACTTCATCAAATTAAACGACGAAGAGCTATACGAAATTGCTAAAGCTATGGGTTGTAAGTTTCATTCGCTTGAGCAAAACTTAGCCTTTATTGCTGCACAAACTAATACCGAATATTTATGTGTAACTAAAGGCAGCCATGGCGCATTACTCACCATTAAAGGCGAAAACTACTATAACTCAGGCTATTTAATTAGTGTTGTTGATACAGTTGGCGCAGGGGATTCGTTTTTAGGCTCGTTAATTTATCAGCTGTGCAGTAGTGATTGCGCACAACATGCGGTTGACTTTGCTTGTGCTGTTGGTGCTATGGTCGCCGAAAGTGCCGGAGCAACACCTACTTTAACGCATCAACAAATAAATGAGTTTATGAACCCATAAATAAATTGGTGATAAGGTATTATTAATTTTTATCGATAACTTATCGGGCAGAATAAAAAAGGCAGATTTACTCAGTAAAACTGCCTTTTTTATTACTCTAAATCTTTACATTCTGCACAGTTAACGTTCAATAAGGCCACGAAATAGGTCTAAGTTATTTTATTCGACTATAGTATTAGCTAAACGTCTTATAGTAAGAATATTAATCCTTTGTTAATGTTCGTCGATTATTCACGGAATGAAAGGCCGGAGCGGCAAACAGTGCGCTCTTTAATACAAATACAAAAAGAGAAACATGCTTTATGATCATCTTTTTTATCTGCATCACAATTTTAATACTGGGTTATAAATTTTATAGTCCCTTTGTTGAAAAGCAAGCAGGTTTAGACTCAACGATTGAAACACCACAACAGCGCTTTAGCGAAGGTGTTGATTACGTGGCTATTCATCCTGTGCGTGCATTTTTAATTCAATTTTTAAACATCGCCGGTGTAGGTCCTATTTTTGGTCCTATTCTTGGTGCTTTATACGGGCCCGTTGCACTAGTTTGGATTGTACTAGGTAACGTGTTAGGTGGTGCTGTTCACGACTTCTTCTCAGGTGTTATGAGTATAAAAGAAGACGGGAAAAGCCTGCCAGAAATAGCCGGACATTACTACAACATTGTATTTAAAGGCTTTATGCTGATATTTACTGCCATGCTACTATTTTTTGTAGGCGTAGTATTTATTATGAGCCCTGCGGGCTTATTAAGTAACCTTGATTTTTTTGAAGGTACAATGCTGGCAAATAACACCTTTTGGGTGTTGGCTATTTTAGCGTATTACTTTTTAGCTACCTTGCTACCAATTGATAAAATTATTACTAAGTTTTACCCAATTTTTGGCGCTTTAATGATTGTAATGACAGTTGCTATTGCAGTTTCGTTATTAATTAACGCACCACACTTACCTGTTGCAGGTGACTTTTTAGCTTACTTTAGTGGTGATCATGCACATGACTTTTTAGAGCCCAACCCGGATGGTTTACCTACGTGGCCATTGTTATTTATAACAATTACCTGTGGCGCTATTAGTGGTTTTCACTCAACACAAGCACCTATTATTGCACGCTGTTTAACAAACGAAAAATATGTACGCCCGGTATATTACGGCGCCATGATGTGTGAAGGTATTGTTGGTTGTGTTTGGGCACTTGCTGGTATTGCAGCATTCCCAGAAGGTTATGCAGGTTTAAAAGCATTACTTGATCAAGGTGGCCCAGGTTTAGTAGTTAATCATATTGCTAATAGCTACTTAGGTGTATTTGGTGGTGTTATGGCTATTATTGCTGTAGCTGTATTCCCAATCACTTCAGGTGATACTGCGTTCCGTTCACTGCGTTTAACTGTAGTTGATGCGTTTAATATTCCACAAAGCTTACGTAACCGTTTATTAGTAGCGATTCCAATTTTAGCAATTGCTTACTTTATGACTAAGCTCGACTTCTCGCTTATTTGGCGCTACTTTGCGTTCTCAAACATGCTGCTTTCTACTAGCGTATTATGGCTGGCAACTAAGTACTTGTTTGACCGCGGTGCATTCCATTGGATTGCCAGTATTCCTGCAGTAATTGCCACAGCAGTGACGCTTTCATATATTATGACAGCGGCAATTGGTCTTAACTTATCAAGTGATATGGGCAAACCAATTGGTGCAGTGGTAGCAGTGATTGGCTTTATTACACTTGCCATAGTGCACTCTAAGCACAAAGGTAGAGTAAAAGTTATTAATTAAAAAATGACTATAAATCATAAGTGTTAATTAAAAACGAGCAGTTAAACCTGCTCGTTTTTTTATGCCTAATAATAATAATAAAAGCTCCATCACACTTACGGCTAAATAACATGACTTAATTTAATGCTACCAATATAACTGTTATTATTTGTTAATTGCTTTAACTGAGTTAGGAAAAAAAATGAAAATAGCCGCTGATTTTAGTAAGCGCGTTGTTGTACATAGTGAAAAACTAGAGTGGGTAGCCTCGCCAATGGCGGGAGTACATAGACGCCCTTTGGACAGAGTAGGCGATGAAGTTGCCCGCGCTACAAGCATAGTGCGCTATGCGCCTGGCAGTGAATTTTCGCCGCATATACATACAGGTGGTGAAGAGTTTTTAGTGCTCGATGGCGTATTTCAAGATGAGCACGGCGATTACCCTGTAGGTAGTTATATTCGCAATCCTCCCCAGTCAAAGCACAAACCGGGATCTCAGGGGGGCTGCGTAATATTTGTAAAATTGTGGCAGTTTCAACCACAAGATAGACAGCATGTGTGTTTACACACTAAAAAAATGCAAGGCGTTACGCACCCCCAGTTTAATAATGTTAGCGTAATTTCTTTATATAAAGATAACTTTGAAGAGGTAAGCTTACTGCACTTTAAACCTAACGCCGACATGGTTATAAATGCAAAGGATGGGGCTGAGCTGTTAGTACTTGAGGGATTGCTTAACGAGCAAACAGATACCCTTATTAAAAATAGCTGGTTAAGAGTGCCTATTAATAGCACTGTTAATGCTAAAGCAGGAAGTACAGGCGCAATAGTCTGGCTTAAAACCGGTTATTTAACTGATGTAGCAAACCAAATCACTCGATTAAAGAATGCATAATTAACCACTTCAAATGAAGTAGCAAAACACCCGTTATAGCTGAGCTTTGAGTTGTATCAGTATAGGCCTTAAGCTATCACCTATACTCAAAGTACATTTATTGTAAGAGTACTTATTATGGTTGGTTTAACGCACGGTTTATCTATTGGCATTGAACGCACAGGAAGTGAGTTTTTTTTAACACTAAAAGCAGTAGGCACATTAACTCACAAAGATTATAAGATTATTACACCGATGATCGACTCAGCCCTAAGTAAAGTGGAACACCCTATAGTTAAAGTGCTGATAGATGGCTCACAATTAGAAGGTTGGGAGCTTAGAGCCGCATGGGATGACTTAAAGCTTGGGTTAAAACACGGTAAAAACTTTAAAAAAGTGGCTGTTTACGGCAATAAAGAGTGGCAAGCAACCTTAGCCAAAGTAGCGGGCTGGTTTGTAGCAGGTAAAGTAGCCTACTTTGAAAACGCCACCACAGCCATTGAGTGGCTAAAAGAGTAGTATTAATGTGTGGTAAGTATAAATAAAATAGCAGTAAAGTTATGTGTTTTTATTTTTTAACCTCGGCCCACTGGGCTTTTAGCCAGCGGCTTAGGGTAATAATATCGGTTTGTTTTGCTCGCGATTTTTTATATACAAAATAAAATTTACAGCCGGTTTCAACTCCATGCAGTGGCAACTTAACTAAGTGGTTATCGTGCTGTGAGGCAATAAAAAACGCATCAATAAGCGTAATACCTAAATTATAACGCGCAGCTTCTGCGGCCAGTATAACGTGACTAAAGTGATTAACTCTTACGTTTTTAGGTAGCTCAAAGCCGCCGCTTTTACACCATTGCTGCCAGTCATTGGTGCTACGTTGCTCTGACTCATCATACTGCACCGACAACAGCGGGTGCTTCCATAATTCATTGGGCAGCGATTGATTTTTTAATTGCTGCCACATGCCTTTGCCACAAGCAGGGTAAAGCTTTTCTGCAAATAAAAATAAGCTGACAAACTCACCTTTAGGTGGCGTTGTGGTAATAAAACAATCGGCAACACGGTCGCTAAAATCCGCCTCATCTACAATCATATTTAAAGTTAAGTCGATATCTGGCGAGTCATGTTTAAAGCTTTCTAATCGCGGTATTAACCACTTTACAGCTAATGAGCTATAAAGTGCTAAACGAATATGCCCAGGCTCGCCGTAACGTATTTTTTGTGTGGCAGAGGCTAAACTGGTTAATGAATGACTCACTTCTTGATAGTAACGATTGCCCGCGTCGGTTAACGAAAAGCTACGGCCACTGCGGTTAAATAGCGGCTCGTTTAAATATTGCTCTAGTAATTTAACCTGATGGCTCACGGCACTTTGCGTCACATTTAGATGTTCTGCTGCTTTAGAAAAACTATTTAATCGCGCTACAGATTCAAAACACTGAACAGCACGTAATGGGGGTAATTTCATTATTAGTTAAAATCATACTAAAAGTATTTTAATCATTATACATAATTAAACGAATTGCTCTATGCTAGCGTTTTTAATTTGCGGGCACGGAGTAACAATGCAAAAAATATCAGTTGGCTTAGGCATGACATTACTTGTGGTGGGTAATATTATTGCGGTTTTTTCTGACGCTATAATTAAAACTTTACCAGCAGAAAGCCCCACGTTTCAGTTTGTATTTATGCGCCAACTTACCGCAGTATTAATTTTGCTCCCGTTTTGTTTGTCGGCGAATAAAAAACATTTATTTGCCGGTTTAAAATGGCATGCGGTACGCGGACATGTATGGTTATTTGGTATTATATTTATGGTGTTTGCGCTAAAAGCTTTACCGCTTGCAACCGCTAACGCTATTTTTTATGCAGCGCCTTTATTAATGCTGCCTTTAGCAGTAATGATATTTCGTGAACAGCTAACAAAAAGCAGCATAGCTGTGGCTGTTATTGGCTTTATAGGGGTACTTATTGTTATTCAGCCTACCGAGATTAATTGGGCGGCTATATTTGCACTTGTAGTCGCAATTACACTGGCAATAAATAATGTACTAATACGTAAGTTACCTAAGCACCATAGTATTATGCAAACTTTGTTACTTACCAATTTAGTAGGTATGCCTGTGGGATTAGGTTTGGCGCTGTGGGAAAACGAGCCATGGCATTGGGCCGCACTTATTACTGCGTTTGGCTCTACACTATTTATTTTAATTTATGCGGGAATTTGCGTGTATGTTTATAGCAAAATCGAATCGAGCCAAGTTGCTAGTGCTGAATATAGCGGCTTAGTGGCGGCTGTCGTTGTTGGGTTATTTTGGTTTGGCGAAGTACCTACACTTGGCTTAATAATTGGCGCATCGTTAATTATTTTACCCTTAGTGTGGTTGGCTAACGTACAAAAAAACAAACAGCGATTGGTTAAACGTCAACTCACAAAATAAACTACTGCGCGTGGTGTTGTACTGCGCAGTAGTATTTAGTCGTTTAAGCTAAATAAACAAATGTTAGTTAATTTGAGCTTATATTACTTTTGTAAACCAAACGGGTCGTCAATACTGTGGCTAGGCTCGGTAAACCATTTTGCACCACTGTCGGTCATATAAAAATGATCTTCTAAGCGTACCCCAAATTCATCCGGTATAACCAGCATTGGCTCGTTACTAAAACACATGCCAGCGGCTAGTGGTGTTTTATTACCGCCTACCAAGTAAGGCCATTCGTGAATATCTAAACCAATGCCGTGGCCTGTACGGTGCGGGCAACCAGGTGTTTGGTAATCAGGGCCTAAACCTTGCTCGGCTAAGTAGCTGCGCGCAGCTGTATCTACGTCTTCACATGGCACGCCAATTTTTGCTGCATTGAAAGCTGCAATTTGTGCTGCTTTTTCATTATTCCAAAATTGACGTTGGCGATCTGTCGCTTCACCAAACACATAAGTGCGGGTAATATCAGATAAGTAATCATCTACTTTACAGCCAGTATCAATAAGTACCATGTCGCCTTTTTTAAGGATTTGCGGATCTTTTACCCCATGCGGAAATGACGTTGCAAGCCCAAATAACACGATACAAAAGTAGTTACCCGGCGCGCCTACTTTTTGATGCGCTAGCTTTATAAACTCTTCAACTTCAGTGGTACTAATACCCTCGTGCAGCATGCTTGCCGTAGCTTGGTGAACCACTAAGGTCATATCCATAGCGCGTTGCATTAACGCCAGCTCATTGGCTGATTTATGCATTCTACAATGTGCTGTAACAGGTTGAGCATTCACTAAATTTAAGCCCGTTTGCGCTTTATTAATACCATCAAAAATAAAGAACTGCGCGCTTTCGTCAATACCAATAGTGCTATTAGCCGCAATACCCATTTCCGTTAATATATTAACAAATAACTGATATGGGTTTTGATGCTCTTGCCAGCCACGGATTGGCCCATCAATTACTTTAAAACCATTGAGTGAGCCAATTTCAAAATAAGGAGCTATGTATTGCACTTCACCTTTAGCAGGCAAAATTGCGCCAACTAAACGCTCACTTGCATACCAACGCATACCGGTAAAATAGGCGAGGTTAGTACCTGCATTTAAATAAATGGCATCAATGCCATTGTTTTGCATATACGTTTGCGCTTTGGCTATACGAGATAAATATTCTGCCGGTTGAATAGGGGTTAAATCGCTGGTCATATTGCTTAAGCTAGCGAGTGCTTGTTCTTTGGTTTGGGTGCCAATACCAATTGTGGTCATAATGATCTCCTCTTTTATGCGGCTATTGTGCTTGTGCGGCAGGTTAACTGCAAGTTGATTGCGGTAAAACTTTGTAATCTGAGCATGTATTTAATAAAGCCAATGCGCTATATTAATCTAGGTATGTACTACATAGTCTAGGCATTTTGTTTGCTGTGTATGTTGTTTAGTAAACTATAAAAATAAAAACAAAGGTGGGTGTATGGCTCTGTTGTGGTTGGGGGTTTTATTTATAATAATTGGCACTTTGCCATTTGTACGCTGGTTAAAATGTAAAGTAAGTAAACGCCACTGGCGGGTTTGTGTGGTAGAACAAATAACTGCCGTGGCAAATAATCAAATAACAGCACCCGAAATGTTGCATCAGCCAACTATGCTAGTGAGTTTTCGTTTTGATGGGCAGGTGCACAGTGTATTAGTGGAATATCGTGAAAAAATGTTTACCCGTTTTAAACAAGGTAAAACCTGCACACTGTTAGTTGACAAAAATAACCCGCAGCAGGTTTATAATAACGCAATACTTTGGCAAAGCTACGGATTAGTATGGTTATTAGCCGGTATTAGTTTATGTGCTTTTAGTTATTTTAGTTTGATTTAGTTTGATTTAAATCCCCTCGTTATCCCTTAATAGCGTTTAAGTGCAGCGCTTTTGAGGGAGCCTACCACTCTGTTTACTCTTCTTTTATCTAAGTAATTTTGATTGGAACAAGGCTGCCGGGCAAGAGTCTGGGTTAAGTGTTGCAGGCAAAGAGGGCGACGAAAGTGCCTTAGTTGCAGGCGCTCAGGTTGAAATTTGGTTTTAATACGCAGTATTAATGTGCAATAAAAAATACAATAAAATAAGTTTCGTAGGCGCATTTAGTGCCTACGAAACGTCAATTAACCTCGCTGTAAAATTAATCTAAACCACCACTTAATGACTTTTCTTGGCAATGCTTGCTGGTGGTACGCCATAGGCGTGTTTAAATAAGCGGCTAAAATGGCTAGGGCAATTAAAACCCAGCTCATAACACGCTTGGCTAACCGTGCGCCCCTGCAACAATTTACTATAGGCTTTTTTAAGCCTAAGTTGCTGCTGCCACAGTGCCGGGCTAGTACCAAAGGCCAACTTAAATTGTTGATAAAACTTGCTGCGACTCATGCAGGCAATTTTACACAGCCTCTCTATATCCAATGCTTCATTTAAGTGCTCTTCTATGTATTGCAAAGCATTATTTACCGGTGTTTTAAGCTGCGAATTATTGCCGTTTTTTAGTAATAAATCTCGACTTTGCTGCTGTAGCAAACGGGTAATAAGCTCGTTTAACGATAAGTCGATTAAATAACCTCGCTGCTCGTCGGGCTCACTAAATAAATGCACCATACGCGCTAAAAGTTGTTGGGTTTGGCTATTGTGCTGGCTATGTACCAGCTGCGGTGTATAGGCAAATAAGTCATCGCTGGCAAAGCGTTGCTCAATATTGAGTGCATTAGCCACCTGCGTTATTTTGTCTGTGCTTATTTCAATAGCAAGGCAGGTAGTAGGCGCGCTTAAAGATGCTTGTTCAAAGTCAATTAATACCCCTTGCTCTGGTGCTAATACAAAGGATTCGTGAGGTAAAAATGCCTTATGGTATTGGCAGCTCTCTACATGCATTACCTTTTTACCACTAAGCATGGCGCAAAAAAGTAATTCTTTTGAATGCAAAGCTACTTTTTGTGCATTTTGATAAGTATCGTAAATACTTAGCTCGCTATTATCGGCAGCAAAGGTCACTTTATTTTCAATTAGCACCTTTAATTGCTGGCGTTGCTTATTTAATTGCGGAGTATGCATTTTAATCCCTTTTAAATCTGGACTCATAGACAACTTTTGTGGACAGCAATACATGCTTTTAAGTGTTTGATAGTTTAATGTCAATCAATGCTGATTAATTATAAAACAGCACTTGATTAAATATAAAGCAAAAAGACTTATTCAATAGCTCGACTTTTAGCTAATAACAACAAGAGAGTATCACTATGATTTATGCAAATCCAGGCGAAAAAGATGCACTAATTACCTTTAAAGCGCAATACGAAAACTACATTGGAGGAGAATGGGTAAAGCCAGTAAACGGCCAGTACTTTGAAAATATTAGCCCTGTAAACGGTAAAGTATTTTGTAAAGTAGCGCGCTCCGACAAAGACGATATTGAACTTGCGCTCGACAAAGCCCACGCAGTAAAAGCGCAGTGGGGTACTACATCGGTTACCGATCGTAGTAACGTATTACTAAAAATAGCCGACCGTATTGAACAAAATTTAGAGTTACTTGCAGTTGCCGAAACGTGGGATAACGGCAAAGCAATTCGCGAAACACTCGCGGCCGATATTCCACTAGCCGCCGATCACTTTCGTTATTTTGCAGGTTGCCTGCGCTCACAAGAGGGCGGTATTAGTGAAATTGATGAAACTACCGTTGCCTATCATTTTAATGAACCGTTAGGTGTAGTTGGGCAAATAATTCCGTGGAACTTCCCAATACTAATGGCAGCGTGGAAGCTAGCCCCAGCCTTAGCTGCGGGTAACTGTGTAATACTAAAACCAGCAGAGCAAACCCCTGCCTCTATTTTAGTGCTGATGGAAGTGATTGGCGACTTACTGCCAGCGGGCGTACTCAACGTAGTTAATGGCTTTGGTAAAGAAGCAGGTGAAGCCCTGGCTACCAACACCCGTATTGCTAAAATCGCCTTTACGGGGTCTACCCCAGTGGGTTCACATATTTTAAAATGCGCCGCCGAAAACATAATTCCATCAACGGTAGAGCTAGGTGGTAAGTCACCCAATATTTTCTTTAGCGATGTAATGGACAAAGACGACGCTTTTTTATCTAAAGCAATAGAGGGCGCAATACTGGCCTACTTTAACCAAGGTGAAGTATGTACTTGCCCATCGCGACTATTTATTCAAGAAGATATTTACGAGCAATTTATTGAACGCATTTTACAGCGCACTGCACAAATTAAACGTGGTAACCCGCTAGATACCGAAACCATGGTAGGTGCGCAGGCGTCTAAAGCGCAATTTGATAAAATATTAAGCTACATCGAAATAGGTAAAAAAGAAGGCGCCGAAGTACTTACTGGTGGCAACGTAGAGCAGTTAAGCGATGATCTTAACGGCGGATATTACATTCAGCCTACGCTATTAAAAGGCACCAACGACATGAGGGTATTCCAAGAAGAGATTTTTGGCCCGGTTATTTCAATGTCGACCTTTAAAGACGAAGCCGAAGCGTTGGCACTTGCCAATAGCTCTGAATTTGGTTTAGGCGCCGGTGTATGGAGCCGCAACATGAACCAAGCGTATCGTATGGGGCGTAAAATTGAGGCAGGCCGAGTATGGACTAACTGCTACCACATGTATCCGGCTCATGCCGCGTTTGGCGGCTATAAAAAATCAGGTATTGGTCGCGAAAACCACAAACTCGCACTGGGTCACTACCAACAAACTAAAAACCTATTAGTAAGCTACAGCGAAGATCCGCTCGGCTTCTTTTAATTTTAAGTACAAAGTTTAAATAAACAACCGTTAAGTAATGACAGCGCTGCATATTTGCAGCGCTTTTTTGTATATTGGTTTAATGAATTTAAAACGACTCAACCGCGTAAACGCTCCTAGCACTAGGATAGTGCGTACCATGAAATTACATAAAAGTTGTAACCCATACTCATTGAAGGTAAGCATCAATCGTGTTTTTGCACACTTTTCATTATATGTGTTCTTTTTTCCGTGTTAAAAAAGGGTGTTTCACACCAGCTAAATTTTATAATTAATACCTGTATAAATTGGCAGTGGTTGCGGTTTTGTCGGATAACATTATTAAAAGTCGTTTTGGGGCACTTTAACAAAGGCAATTTTATAACACATGTAATTACTTGTTTACATTAGAGTTGTTTGGTGGAATTATTAAGCTATGTAATATACGCCGTTTTGGGGTGTTATAAACCCCCATAGTGGTGTTCAATAAGCTGTTAGCTTTCTCATAAACTGACTCAGAGCAAGGAGGCATATATCATCGACTAAATATTTACTGAATACGGAATACAAACAATAAGTACTTTAAAATGTCACATAATAAACAGGATGTCCTACATGAAAAAATTTATTTCAATTTTACTTTTCTCTTTAATTCTAACTGGCTGTGGAAGTGATCTTTCTAGTGTAAAAGATGGAACTATGCATTTTGATAACTCGATCACAGTTGGAGATGCTTTTGATAAATATAGTTATTTTACATCAACTGACTGGAGAAGTTTTGAAACATCAAACGGCAGAAAAATTGTAGAAGTTAAAGGTGTTTTTACTGATAACTACCCTATCTTTAAGCAACTAAAGGGAAAAGGCATAGAAGAGCTGTCACTAGTTGTACAGTTTAAGGTGAATAAAGATGATTCATTTGAAATTTCAGCAATAGGAATGAATGCTATAAACTCTTCTGGAGAAGAAACAGAGCAAGATTTAGGTTCAACCATGTCAGAAGCGCAATTAGATCTATTTTTAAAAGAGCTTTATAACGATAAGCCTTTATCATAAAGATAACCAATCGAAATAGATTTCAAAACAAAATAATCAATAGTGAAACAAGGAGACATTATGTCAACAATCACGGAACTAAAAGACGCCATCAACACTAAAACTTTAAACTTGGTTCTTTTAACAATAGCAACGGCAGGAATCTACCCAGTAATATGGATGTTCCTCAACACTCAAAAGTTAGAAAAAATAACATCAAAAAAAATAGCTGATAATACTTTTCTAACTTGGTTAGCAGTTTGTGTCGGGCTTGGCGGAGCGTTTTCAAACCTTGGAGACGAAATTTTAGACGTTATCGCTGGTTTAGTTACAATCGCGTCATGGGTTCTATATATTATTTGGTCATTTAGAGCTAAAAGTGCATTGCAAGAATATGCCTTAACTGAGCATAAAATAGACTTAAGAATGAATGGTTTTTATACATTTATGCTAACAGTGTATTACATCAACTACTGCGTAAATGATTTACCTGAAGCTCAAAGAAAACAACAAATTTTAACAGGTCAAGAACCTGCAACCGAAAGCTAATCGGGTAGCCGGAGGTCTCTAACCTCCAGCCCCCACACCACCCATCATGCGGGTCCGCAATGGGCGGTTCATCT